>JANXUW010000389.1 GCA_025351985.1 Pseudolysobacter sp. | reverse complement strand
CGTGCACACCGGTGACTCGATCACCGTCGCACCGGCGCAAACCCTGACCGACAAGGAATACCAGCGCCTGCGCGATGCCTCGATCGCGGTTTTGCGCAAGATCGGCGTCGCGACTGGTGGCTCGAACGTGCAGTTCGGCGTTAATGCGCAGGACGGTCGTGTCGTCGTGATCGAAATGAATCCGCGCGTGTCGCGTTCGTCGGCGCTGGCGTCGAAGGCCACCGGTTTTCCGATCGCCAAGGTCGCGGCCAAGCTCGCAGTCGGTTACACACTCGACGAATTGCGCAACGAGATTACCGGTGGCCTGACACCGGCATCGTTCGAGCCGAGCATCGACTACGTCGTCACCAAGATTCCGCGTTTCGCGTTCGAGAAATTCCCGACCGCCGACGCGCGCCTGACGACGCAGATGAAATCGGTCGGCGAAGTGATGGCGATCGGTCGCACGTTTCAGGAGTCGCTGCAGAAAGCCTTGCGTGGTCTGGAAATCGGTCGCGACGGACTCAATCCAACCGGCCTGGATCTGAGCACCGAAGAAGGCGTAATCACGCTCAAGCGCGAGTTGCGCGAGCCGAGTCCCGAGCGGTTGTTTTATGTCGCCGATGCGTTTCGTCTCGGACTCAGCTTGCAGCAAATTTTCGATCTGACGTTCATCGATCCGTGGTTCCTCGCGCAGATTGAAGACCTTATCGACACCGAAAAAACCATCGCCGAGCAAGGTCTTGCCGCGGTCGATGCATTGCGCATGCGCGCGCTCAAGCGCAAGGGGTTTTCCGATTCGCGTCTCGCCACTTTGCTCGGCACCGACGAAAACGCGATGCGTCATTTGCGTCGCGCGTTCAATGTGCGGCCGGTCTACAAGCGCGTGGATTCATGCGCGGCGGAGTTCGCCACACAAACCGCGTATCTGTATTCGACCTACGAAGAAGAGTGCGAGGCCAATCCGACCAATCGCGACAAGATCGTCGTCCTCGGTGGCGGCCCGAATCGTATCGGTCAGGGCATCGAGTTCGATTATTGCTGCGTGCATGCGGCGATGGCGTTGCGCGAGGATGGTTATGAAACCATCATGGTCAATTGCAACCCGGAAACCGTCTCGACCGATTACGACACGTCCGATCGTTTGTATTTCGAATCGGTCACGCTCGAAGATGTGCTCGAAATCATCGACAAAGAAAAACCGAAGGGCGTGATCGTGCAGTACGGCGGACAGACGCCGCTGAAACTCGCGCGTGCGCTTGAAGCCAATGGCGTGCCGGTGATCGGTACCTCGCCGGATTCGATCGATCTGGCCGAAGACCGCGAACGTTTCCAGAAAATGGTCGAGAAGCTTGGCCTGAATCAGCCGCCGAATCGCACCGCGCGCAATCCCGATGAAGCGTTCGCGCTCGCGCGCGAGATCGGTTATCCGCTGGTGGTGCGCCCGAGTTATGTACTCGGCGGGCGCGCGATGGAAGTGGTGTATGCCGACAGCGACTTGAAGCGCTACATGACCGATGCGGTACGCGTCTCGAATGATTCACCGGTATTGCTCGATCGGTTTCTCGACAACGCGACGGAGGTCGATGTCGATATCGTCTGCGATCATACCGGCGCGGTATTGATCGGCGGCATCATGGAACACATCGAGGAAGCCGGCGTGCATTCCGGCGATTCGAGCTGCTCGCTGCCGCCGTATTCGCTGACGCCGTCGATCCAGGATCAGCTGCGCACGCAGGTCACGCAGATGGCGCGCGAGCTGAAAGTCATCGGGCTCATGAACACGCAGTTCGCGATCCAGGGCGAGAAAATTTTTATCCTCGAAGTGAATCCGCGCGCGTCGCGCACCGTGCCGTTCGTGTCGAAAGCGACGGGTGTATCGCTCGCCAAAATCGCCGCGCGCTGCATGGTCGGAAAATCGCTGGCCGAGCAGGGCACCACGGTCGAGATGATTCCGGAATATTTTTCGGTGAAAGAGGCGATCTTCCCGTTCCTGAAATTCCAGAACGTCGATCCGATTCTCGGCCCCGAGATGCGTTCGACCGGCGAGGTGATGGGTGTCGGCCGCAGTTTCGGTGCCGCGTTCGCGCGCGCGCACGAGGCGGCGAATATCGCGGCACCGAAAGTCGGCAAGGCTTTCCTGAGCGTGCGTGATGGCGACAAGGAGCGTCTGCTGCCGGTCGCGCGCGAGTTGTTGCGGCGTGGTTTCAGCCTCGTTGCGACGAGCGGTACGAGTGCGTTTCTGGCCGACAATGGCCTGACGTGCGAGCGCATCAACAAGGTGCTTGAAGGCCGTCCGCATATCGTCGACCGGATCAAGAACGGCGAGATCGTTTTCATCGTCAACACCACCGAAGGCAAGCAGGCGATTTCCGATTCGTTCTCGATTCGCCGCGGCGCATTGCAGCAGCGCGTGACCTATTCGACGACGATCGCCGGCGCCCGTGCCTTGCTGCATTCGCTGGATTTCCGCGACAGCGGCGAGGTCAATTCGCTGCAGGAATTGCACCGCGAACTTGCTGGTCAATAATCGCCGCGCGGTGACATCTACATCGCGGCGGTAACTCGCTTACAATCGACTATTGTTGCCACGGATCGAGCGCGCACCCTGATGTGCGCTCCGTGTGTATTTGATCACTCATAAAAGTTTGTCGAGATCATCATGAAAAGAGCACCGTTGACACAAAAAGGCGTCGAGCGCCTGCGCGCCGAACTCGATCGATTGAAAACCACCGATCGTCCGCAAGTCATCGCGCACATCGCCGAGGCGCGTGCGCATGGCGACCTCAAGGAAAACGCCGAGTATCACGCCGCGCGCGAGCAGCAGGGATTTATCGAAGGCCGTATCCAGGAACTCGAAGCCGCACTGTCGTACGCCGAAGTGATCGATATCAGCAAACTCAATGCCGGTTCGCGCATCGTGTTCGGCGCGACCGTCGATCTGCTCGAAGAAGGTGCGGAGAAGGAAGTCACCTATCAGATCGTCGGCGATCTCGAAGCCGATATCAAACGCTCGCTGATCTCGGTCAGCTCGCCGTTTGCGCGCGCGATGATCGGTAAACACGACGGCGATACGGTCGAGTTTCAGGCACCGAGCGGCTTGAAGACTTACGAAATCGTCGGCGTGCGTTACGACGGCTGAGCGATCGGCTGAAAGTTGAATATTCTTCGCAGCAAGGTGCCGATGTGTTGTATCTGTTGCTGCCGAATAAACGTCGCTGCGCGACCGATCCCGTTCTGGCGAAAGGCACACTGTCACGCTGGTTGGCACAAGGCAATCAGCAACCGGTTCAGGCGCGTGGTCGCGATACGATCTTGCGTCAACGATTTCAGTTCGATGGATCACCAACTCCGGTCGCCGCGCTGACGCGCGAACTCGACAGACACGACGCCGGCAAACATCTGTGGCTGCGCGCCGATCCCGCATATGTTCGCGCCGACATGGCTGCTGCGCGTATGCTCGCGTGCGGCGAACTCGGACTCACGCAAGACGAAGCGGATACGCTCGGCGCCACCCTGCAGCCGCTGTTCGACGAACACGGTTTTGAGCTCGAAACCACGACTCCATCGCGCTGGTATATTCGTTGTCCGACGACTGAATCCTTGCCCGAATTCGCTGCACCGGATGCCGTGCTCGGCGATGATCTTTATCTGCATATGCCAAGCGGCGATCTCGGCAAACGCTGGCGACGTCTGCTCAGCGAAGTACAGATCACGCTGCACAATCATCCGCTGAATGCGACTCGCACTGCGCGCGGGCAAGTGCCGATCAATAGCGTCTGGTTCTGGGGCGGCGGCGTGTTGCCCGAGTCGATAAAGACCGATCTGAATCGCGTGATCAGCAATGACGAGGTTCTTCTCGCATTGGCTGCGCGCGCGCAGATTGTTGCGTCGACTTTGCCGAACAGCCTCAACGAAATTATTGCCACGTTGCCGCGCGAAGAATCGGTATTGCTCGATATCGGTGATTTGCGCGACGGCGCTGCGATCGAGCGCGGCTGGCTCGCGCCACTCGTCATTGCGCTGAAAAACGGGTCGATCACGACCATTCGTTTATCGTTCGCGAGCGGTGAATCCTGTGTCGTGCGCCCAACCGATCGATGGCGTTTCTGGCGACGTATTGAACCGCTGCAAACAATCTCGGACGCGGATGAAATTGCTTCGATCATGAGCAGCAACGATGCCTCCGGTTGATACGCTTTCATTTCGGCGCGACGTTTGCTCGCAGCGGCGGTTGATGCGATGAACGTCACACGCATTCAGCGCCGTACCCCATCCGGCGAATCATACGGCTGGCCTGAAAATATCCATCCCGTACTGCGCCGCATCTACGCCGCGCGCGGCGCCCTGCATCCGCGCGATGTCGAATATCGGCTGGCTGCATTGCACACGCCACAAACATTGTCGGGGATCGCTGCTGCTTGCGTGTTGCTCGCCAATGCGTTGCGCGACGACCTGCGTATCGTCATCGTCGGCGATTTCGATGCCGACGGCGCGACCGGCACGGCCGTGGCGATTCGCGGCTTGCGTGCGCTCGGCGCACGACAGGTGAGTTATCAGGTACCGAATCGTTTTACGCACGGCTACGGCTTGAGTCCGGCACTGGTCGAAACGTTGCTGCCGCAACAGCCCGACCTGATCATCACCGTCGATAACGGCATCGCCAGTTTGCCTGGCGTGGCTCTGGCCAAACAGCACGGCATTGCGGTGCTGATTACCGATCATCATTTGCCAGGCGCGCAACTGCCGGTGGCGGATGCCATCGTCAATCCGAATCTCGAAAAAGATGTCTTTCCGAGCAAGGCGTTGTGCGGCGTCGGCGTGATGTTTTATCTGTTGCTGGCGCTGCGCACGCACTTGCGCGACAGCGGCTGGTTCGTCGCGTGCGGCACTGTCGAACCGGATCTTTCGCCGCTGCTGGATTTGGTTGCGCTCGGTACGGTGGCCGATCTGGTGTCGCTGGATTTCAACAATCGCATTCTGGTGGAGGCGGGACTCAAGCGCATTCGCGCCGGGCGCGGTTGTGCCGGCGTGCGTGCGCTGATCGATGTCAGCAATCGGCGAGTGCAGGCGATCACCGCCGCCGATCTCGGATTCGCCCTCGCGCCGCGCATTAATGCCGCCGGTCGACTCGAAGACATGGCACTCGGCATCGAATGCCTGATCACCGACGATGCCGCGCGCGCGCAGGCATTGGCCGAACAACTCTCTGCCATCAACGCCGAGCGCCGTGAATTGCAGCTCACGATGGTCGATCAGGGCGAAGCTCTGGTCGCACGCTGGCGTGACGCGCACGGCGCAGACAAATTGCCGGTCGGTGTCTGTTTGTTCGAGCAGGATTGGCATCCCGGTGTGGTGGGTCTGGTGGCATCGCGCCTGAAGGAATCGTTGCATCGTCCGGTGATCGCGTGCGCGCCTGCGGGTGACGACAGCGATGAGCTGCGTGCATCGGCGCGATCGATCCCGGGGTTTCATATTCGCGATGCGCTGGCCGAAGTCGATGCGCGACATCCGGATTTGATCCTGCGTTTCGGTGGTCATGCGATGGCCGCCGGACTGAGTTTGCGCGCACACAATCTGCACGAATTCGCCGCGGCGTTCGATGTGGTCGCAAGCGAGCGACTCGCGCCGGAGCAACTCGAAGCGGTAATGCTCAGCGACGGCGAACTCCGCGCCGAAGATTGCACGCTCGAACTCGCGCAACAACTGCGTTATGCCGGACCATGGGGCCAGAATTTCCCGGAACCGATTTTCGATGGCGAGTTCAGCGTGGAGTCGTGGCGCGTCGTCGGCGAAACCCATCTGCGCATGAAACTCAAATCTGTTTCGGGTGCAGTAGTGATCGACGGAATCCTGTTCGGCGGATATCGCGGAACTCCACCGCCGTCAAGATTGCGCGCCGCTTACCAGCTTGATATCAACGACTGGCGTGGCGAGAGCAGCTTGCAGTTATTGCTGCGGCATATCGAGACGATATAGCCGCATTTTTGCGAGCATGTGACGGCAGCGCCCCGGCAGAATCAATCACGTGCAGCAAAGACATAGTCCGAAAGTTTGCCCTCTCGCTTGAGGGGCGGATTTGCTAAGATATCTAGTCCATATTGCATTGCAGCGAAATCGCCATGATCGAGACCAATCCCATCCGTTTCCGCATCGACGACCTGGTCAGCCGAGTTGCCTCGTTACGGGGGTATCTTTGACTTCGATGTCAAAGCCGAGCGGCTTGAAGAAGTCACGCGCGAACTCGAAAGTCCCACCGTCTGGGAAAACCCGCAGCGCGCGCAGGAACTAGGCAAGGAGCGCGCGCAACTCGAACGTGTGGTCGGCGGCATTCGTGCGCTGACCGAGGCGCTGCACGATGCCGGCGAGTTGCTCGACCTGGGCATCGCCGAGGAAGACGAAGATACGATCACGTCCGTCGCCGCTGATGTCGAGACGCAGGCCGCGCACGTCGAGAAACTCGAATTTCGTCGCATGTTTTCCGGCAAGATGGACGCGCACAACGCGTTCGTCG
>JANXUW010000373.1 GCA_025351985.1 Pseudolysobacter sp. | reverse complement strand
CATTTCACGCTGCCCGGCCTGCTCAAGATCACCGCGCACGCGGTCGCGGCCAAACCCAAGCGCCGCGGCGTGGATCCGTTCACCAAGGAAGAGCGCTGGTTCGCGGCCAAGCCGGCCAGTCTGAAAATGAAAGTACGTACGCTGAAGAAACTCAAGGACGCCGCCGGTTGATCCGGACGCGGCGCGACCCGGTCGCGCCGCAGGCGCACGGGATGCCGGGGCTGTGCCCTCAGTCCGGTTCGCGCAAATGTTCGAGCGACGGCAATGACGGATCATCGCGCCGATATGACAGATAGAGTTTTTCCAGCGTGCGCGTACGCCCCTGCTTCGCCATCGCCGCCAGGCCTTTGACCGTCGCGTTCGCCAGTTCCTCCTGCGTCAGTGTCCGCAGCGGATTTTCACCGCCGAGTTCGACCAGCAGCTTTTCCGCCGGCGTCGTGAGCTTCGTACGGCCGTTCAACGTGATCATGCCTATCTCCCGAGATATACCGCTGTGATCTGCTCGCGCTCATGCCCGAGTTCGCGACTGATCTGCAACCGCGCGAGCTGATCGTGATCGCGCTGTGTCGGATCCAGTTGCTTCGAGGTCGGCCCGCCCGCAGCCGGACACGCCCAGCCCGTGATTTCCTGATAACGCGCCTGTGCATACGCATGGCGCAGCCCATGCGTCTTGCTCAAGCCGAGTGCCGACACCTCGCGCTGCCACGCGGATAACTGCGTGACGTACATGCGCTCCTGCGGAATCAGCGAGGCACCACCGGCAACGCGCTTGGCCGCATCGAGTGCGGCGCGCTGCTCGGGGGTACGAATCGGCACCTCGCGCGGCTTGCCCCCCTTGCACCAGGAGCCCTTCAACCGCAGTTGATCGCCCAGATCCGCCCAGCCCGGCTGGATCTTGATGCTCTCCGCCCGGCGCAGCCCGAACGCCGCCTGCAAGCGCAGCGAGGCGCGCACAAACTCCGACTTCGCCTGTGCCAACACATCGGCCGGCACGACCAAGGCCTTGCTCTGATTCGTCACATACACGCGTCGCTCGATGCCGAGCGCGGCGTTGTCGCGTGGCAGGATGTTCTGCTTGCCGATCTTGTCCGCCAGCCAGCGCAACTGCGCCACGCGGTTCTTGATCGTGCCGGTACTGAGTTCTTCGGTCTGCCAGCGCTGGATCGCGTGCGTGATGTGTTTCGGTTTGAGGTGTTGCGGCTCGCGCAGATCGCGAAAGGTTTCGGCGAGCTGGCGCGCGGTCAGGCGCAGCACGTCCTCGCGGACCGCCTGCGTGGCAAAGCTGTTCTCGCGGTGGGTGCGGACCAGCTGCATGACGTGGTGTTCCAGATCTTTCATTGTTCCCTGCGCCGGTGCCCAAAGGCACAAGAATCGATCGTTTAGTGTTGATGCCGCACCTTCAAAGCCGAAGCCAGGAAAGCGGAAAAGCGGCAGATATCGACGTCAGACCTCATGGGTGGCTCGTCGGCCTGGCTGAGGCAAGTACCGGGAGTCGGGACCGCGAAACATCCTCGCGGGTATTCGGGATTACAGGTTCTGTAGCTGTATCAGTGCCTCGCGTTGCTTGTCGTGTGCCTCCAGTGCGATGGTGATAGCCAGGGATTTCCCGGCGGTGAGGGTGGTTGGGTTGTCCAGCGCTGCCAGCAGCAAACCGCTGACGATTTCCTTCATGCCGATGGCTGCAGACGACTGGGCCTTCTGCAAATCCTTGAGCCGAAGGAATACGTCCTCACGCACCAGCGTGGACGCGTAGCCGGCAACCTTGGGTGCCTTGGGTGCTGGAAGGGTCTTGGTGACACCTTCGATCGTGGTTGTACGGGTGCTGAGCCATTCCGCGGTGGGGATGGTGACGGTGTCGCTGGGTGCAGGTGGGGTGGATTGCATGGGTGGTGTGTGTCGTGGGTGTTGGCCAAACCCGGCCGTGGTAGGGAGCGCTGTCGTGCGCACTACGTGCCGGAAACGTCAGGCAACGGCATCGTGTTGTCGTAACGAGCGGAGACGCCCGGTGTACCGGGATCGGGCCAACAATGTCGTGATCACAGGGCCCCACCGTGATCACTAGCCACCCCCTTGCGGGAAGTCACTTCCACTCTTGCGAGCGGCGTGTCCGATCAGCTCGGACGGGCTATAATTCGACGGGCATTCGTGATGCCAGCTGCCACACTACAAAAAATCCCAGCAATAAGCAATCCCATTGGCAAAAGATAAGTCCGCGTCACTGCGCCTGCGGAGCGGAATTGGCGCCGGGTCCGGGCTCGCGCCCCCGCGCCTCCCGGCGCGCCCTCTGCCCTTCCCGCGCCTGCGGCCCAGTGACGCGGACACGCCCTACCCGACTGTGGCAACGACTGCCGGTGGACCCGTGCATCGCCCTGCGGGCCGTGTGGGCAGGATCGCCGCGGCTACGCCGCTGGGACAGCCCGTGGACAACGCACGGCGTTGCCCACCGCCTGCCCCCGCCCTGCCCCCACTCGCTGCACCGGCACAACGGGTTAAGCCAACACCTACAAAGTGCATGTGAGAGATCGAATGGAGGGAAGGCGCGCAATCATTCTGAAGGGCTGCTGCTCGACTTCGCGGAGATTCAGACCTGGGATCGGGCGGAGCTATTGGGCGCACTGGTCAGCATGGCCACGTCCACGACCATCACGGCCGAGAAGCGCGCGGACTGGAAAAAGGTCGGGGCGAAGCTGCTTGCCGAGAAAGAACCGAAGGCAACCTGAGGCGCGGCAAGATCCACCTGTTCGGCCTCGATGCGCTGGTGAACATGACCACGGCGGCTGCACCGGTTTAGCGTGCTTGGTTTGTTGTCCGTTTTCTGAGACGACCGCATCTAGCGCGGGGCATAACCCGCATCGGTGAGTGCTTCCCGCACGCAAGCGGCGGCGTCACGCATGGCGTAGGCCTCATCGTCGTCCTGGGCATTACTGCGGAACTCGGAAAAACTCACACGCTTGAGAAACTGCGCCAGGTGCCATGCCTGCGCATCGGTAAGCTCCACGGAAAGCGTCACGGTTTTCTCATCGCTCATGGCGTCGTCTCACGGGTCGAATAGAAGGCGTTGGGAAACCATCGAACCGTATACCGACTTACGGCCACATCTGCAAAGTGTGCTTGATGCGCAACACGCGCACATGCGTGCGCGTGACTTCGTAGGCAATCCGAAACGGCAAATCACTGAGCACG
>JANXUW010000365.1 GCA_025351985.1 Pseudolysobacter sp. | reverse complement strand
GATCCCACTCGACTCGAAATCGTGCTGCGCCTGGACACGCTCGGCGAGGCCACGTGCGCCGAGTTTCTCGATGCCTGCAGCAAGACCAATCTCACTTACCATCTGCGACGCCTGCGTGAAGCCGGGGTCACGCGCGTGAGTCCCGTCGGCACGCAACGTTTCACGTCGTTGCGGCGCAAGGATCTGGATGCGCGTTTTCCGGGATTGCTGGAAATGATCATCGGGTTTGCGCGTGAGGCCGCCTCGGCCGATGCGTGATCGACACTCTTTCAACTGCTGACTTTTAGTAAAAGAGGAGCCGCTACAACGCCGCTAGACTCAAGACTCTAGCCGGTTCGATTAACCTGCGACGATGTTCGCGCATTCTGTGACATTTCAACGAGTGACTATTGCATGAGCGAATCATCGCCGGGCTGGGTAACGCAAAGTATCAGTGCGCTCAACGGCATGTTTGGCGACTACCTGCTGCGTCGTGGCAATGGCCTCGCCATCGGCATGTCTTTTCATGTCGACAATCAGCCGCTGCAGCTGTCTGCGGAGGCGATCAGTCGCGCGTATCCGCAAGCCGGCAACAAGCTCTGCGTTTTTGTGCATGGCCTGGCCTGCAGCGAAAATATCTGGACCTGGCGCGAAGCGAAGGATCACGCCGGCAAAAAAACCGATGACGATGTTTCGTACGGATCGCTGCTGCAAGCCGAACTCGGCTACACGCCTTTCTACCTGCGCTACAACAGCGGTTTGCCGATTGCCAAAAACGGCAGTGATTTATCGTCATTGCTGACCGCCTTGCTCGCCAACTACCCGTGCAAGGTCGATGAGATCGTATTGATCGGCCACAGCATGGGTGGACTGGTGTTGCGCGCGGCGTGCAATCAGACCGGCGCACCGCCGCCGTGGCTGGAAAAAGTCACGCGGGTGTTTTATCTCGGCACGCCACATACCGGCGCCGATCTGGAAAGACTCGTGCATGCAACTGCGCGCACTTTGCACGCGGTGCCGAATCCGATCACGCGACTGATCGGAGATATTCTCGATACACGCAGTCAAGGTGTGAAGGATTTGCGCCGTGGTGCGCCATTGACCGACGACAAGATTTCTAGCGTCGCGTGGCTGCCGACCGCGCAGCATTATTTCTTGATGGGCACGATTACCGACGATCCCGCGCATCCGGCCTCGCGCTTGCTCGGCGATGCGCTGGTGCGCGTGCCACGCGAATCCGCAGCGGCCGGTACGATGTACGACGCATCGCATTCGCGCGTATTTGCCGGCACACACCATCTTGCATTAGCACACGATCGCGAGGTCTATACCCAGATCAAAACATGGTGCAGCCATCCATGAGCGAGGAGAAAGACATGCGTATTCCGATCCGCCAATTGCGCGGTGCAAAAGATCTGCTCGAAGACGTGGTTACCGCAACGGTAAATGCCAGCGAATCGTTGCAGCAAAAAATCGTGCGGCAGCCGTATGCGTTGTTGCAGCGCATCGATGCCATCGCCGCGCCGGTGCGCAAAATCGAATCCGTTCAGACCGCGATTACGCAAGGGATTTACGCCACGATTCGACTCGTGACGCGTGGCAGCGCGGGCCTTGCCTCGCGTTTGCTCGACCTCGCTGAGCAAAACGCGCGGCGCCGGAAATAATCGCGTAGCGTGCGGTTTCGAGAGCGGCCGGATAGCTCCCTCTCTGACTCGGATTTCGCCGTCGACAATTCGATTACCATCCGCAGCTCACCGCAGCGTCGGTCATTCCACGCAAGCCGATGCCTTTGACCAAGGCATAGTGCTCCCCGCCAGTTTCGTCACGAATTCATCGCATCCGGCAAACCTGCAGTCACGCCGCGCTTGCTGCGGCCGATCATCTCGAACATGAGGCTAGACCAAGGTCGGCTATGGCATATTGCGCCGGCGCGTATCATTAACGATTCGATGATCACGCACGGCCAGGTGCATCTTAATACCGCGTGGAAAACGCCGCAGTTCTGGCTGATCTGGATGGTGTTGTGCATGAACGTGACCGCCGGCATTGCGGTGCTCGCCGTCGCCGTGCCGATGCTGCAGGAAGTGTTCGGTGGCCGACTGCTCGGTCTCGATATCGGTGTGGCGCAACTCAGCGCCGATCAACTCAAGCAGATGTCGGCGATCGCTGCGGGTTTTGCCGGCTTGTTGAGTTTGTTCAATATCGGTGGTCGGTTTTTCTGGGCATCGTTGTCGGATCGGCTCGGACGCAAAGTCACCTACGCGATATTTTTTCTGCTCGGCATCGCCTTGTATGCTGCCGCACCATCGATGGGACACAGTGGTCAGGTCGGATTGTTCGTCGCGATTTTCTGCGTGATACTGTCGATGTACGGCGGTGGTTTCGCGACCGTGCCGGCGTATCTTTCGGACATGTTCGGCACGCAGTTTGTCGGCGCGATTCATGGCCATCTGCTTACAGCGTGGTCGACTGCCGGCGTGATCGGCCCGCTGCTGATCAACTACATCCGCGACGCGCAAATCGCCGCGGGCGTACCGAAGGCGCAGGTTTACGATCGCACCATGTATATCCTCGTCGCATTGCTGCTGATCGGGCTGATCTGCAACTTGCTGGTGAAACCGGTGGCGAGCAAATATTTCATGACCGATGCGCAGATCGCCGAAGCGCGACTGAAGGCGCACGAAACCTCCGCATCGGCGACGTCATCGAATTCGGCGTCCAGTGGTTGCAGTTTTGCGGTGTTGTTGGCGTGGCTCGTGGTCGGTATTCCGATAGCGTGGGGCGCGTGGATGACACTGCAAAAAGCCGCTGTACTTTTTTAATTAGACAATACAAAACAGGAGACGGCTGTGGCACGTCCGGCTATACCGATTCAGTTGCGCAATGAGCCCGAAAACAATCTGCCGCCGGATCAATCGGCGGCGGTTGCCGATGTTCTGCATCGTCTGAAAGGTGTGCCGGGTGCGTTGTTGCCGATATTGCACGGGGTGCAGGAAGCGCTCGGATATGTGCCGCCTGATGCGGTGCATTTGATCGCGCTGGCGTTGAATATCTCGCGCGCCGAGGTACATGGCGTGATCAGTTTTTATCATCACTTCCGCAGCAAGCCGGTCGCGCGCCACGTGCTGTATTTGTGTCGCGCCGAAGCGTGCCAGTCGATGGGCGCGGTGGCACTCGAAGCGCACGCGAAAAAAATCCTGGGCATCGACTTTCACGAGTCGACCGCGGATGGTGCGATCACGCTCGAGCCGGTGTATTGCCTCGGCAACTGCGCGTGTTCGCCGGCTGTAATGCTGGATCAGGAACTGCACGGACGAATGACGGTCGAAAAATTCGATAGCCTGATTCAGGCGACGCGGCAAACCGCATGAGCAACACAAGCACACATATTCGCGTTTATGTGCCGCGCGATGCGTCGGCACTTTCGCTCGGCGCCGAACAAACTGCCAATGCGATCGCCGCTGAAGCCATACGTCTGGGGGCCGATATCCAGATCGTGCGCAACGGAGCGCGCGGATTGTTCTGGCTCGAACCGATGGTCGAGGTCGAAACGCCGGAAGGTCGTGTTGCTTACGGCCCGGTGCAGGCAAGTGATATCGCCAATCTTTTTGCTGCGGATTTTCTGCATGGCGGCAAACATGATTTGCGTTTGGGATTGACCGAAGAAATTCCGTATTTGAAACGCCAGCAACGCCTGACGTTTGCTCGCGTCGGAATAACCGATCCCGTCAGTGTCGAGGATTATGTCGCGCACGGTGGATTTCGCGGCCTCGCCGCCGCTTTGAAAACTTCATCCGCCGATATCGTGAAGCAGGTGACGGATTCCGGCTTGCGTGGTCGCGGCGGTGCGGCGTTTCCAGCCGGTATCAAATGGAAAACCGTGTTCAGCGCGCCGGCCGAGCAGAAGTACATCGTTTGCAACGCCGACGAAGGCGATTCCGGCACGTATGCCGATCGCATGATCATGGAAGGCGATCCGCTGGTGCTGATCGAAGGCATGATCATCGCCGGTATCGCGGTCGGCGCGACGCAGGGTTACATCTATCTGCGCAGCGAATACCCGCATGCGTTTCGTGCGCTGAACGAAGCCATTCTCGCGGCGAAAAACGCAGGTTATCTCGGCACCGGAATTTGCGGCAGCGAACACGATTTCGAACTCGAGGTTCGTCTCGGTGCGGGTGCGTATATTTGCGGCGAAGAAACCTCGCTGCTCGAAAGCCTCGAAGGCATACGCGGCCAGGTGCGCTTCAAGCCACCGCTGCCGGCGCTGAAAGGTTTGTTCGGCAAACCGACCGTGGTCAACAACGTCATCACGCTCGCAAGCGTGCCGATCATTCTCGACAGGGGCGCGGATTTTTATCGCGACTTCGGCATGGGCCGTTCGCGTGGCACGCTGCCGTTTCAGCTAGCGGGAAATCTCAAGCATGCCGGCTTGGTCGAGTGTGCGTTTGGCCTGACCTTGCGCGAAATTCTTTACGACTTCGGTGGCGGTTCGGCCACCGGCAAACCGATTCGCGCCGTGCAAGTCGGCGGTCCGCTCGGTGCGTATATGCCTGAATCGCAATTCGATACGCCGCTGGATTACGAAGCCCTTGCCGCGGTCGGTGCGATGCTCGGCCACGGCGGCATTGTTGCATTCGATGACAGCGTCGACATGGCGCAACAAGCGCGTTACGCGATGGAGTTCTGCGCGATCGAATCCTGCGGAAAATGCACGCCGTGTCGGATCGGTTCGATACGCGGCGTCGAGGTGATCGATCGCATCATCGCCGCCCAGGAGCACGCGAAAAACGTGGCGCTGCTGCGCGATCTTTGCGACACCTTGCTGGCCGGCTCGCTGTGCGCGCTCGGTGGCATGGTGCCATTTCCGGTGACCAGCGCACTGAACCATTTTGCCGAAGATTTCGAGCCGCGCGCCTTGCGTGCGGCGAGCTAAAGGAATACGAATATGCTATCGATCATCGAACACGATTTTGGCACGCCGCTTTCCAAATCCGGTAAGCGCGTATCACTAGAAATCGACGGCTTTACGGTTGATGTTGCCGAAGGCACATCGGTCATGCGCGCGGCGGCGAGCATCGGCATCGCGATTCCGAAATTGTGCGCGACAGAAATGCTCGACGCGTTCGGTTCTTGCCGTCTGTGCCTCGTTCAAGTCGAAGGCATGAAGGGTTATCCGGCCTCGTGCACCACGCCGGTCGCTGCAGGCATGAAAGTCACGACGCAGAACAAAAAACTCGCCGATGTGCGCCGCGGCGTGATGGAACTCTACATTTCCGATCATCCGCTCGATTGCCTCACGTGTCCGGCGAACGGCCACTGCGAACTGCAGGATATGGCCGGCGTGGTCGGCCTGCGCGAAGTGCGCTACGGCTACGCAGGCGAGAATCATCTCGATGCGAAGAAAGACGAAAGCAATCCGTATTTCACTTTCGATCCAAGCAAGTGCATCGTCTGTTCGCGTTGCGTGCGCGCGTGCGAAGAAGTGCAGGGCACGTTTGCGCTGACGATCGAGGGCCGCGGTTTCGATTCCAAGGTCGTGGCCAGTCAGAACGATTCGTTTCTCGATTCCGAGTGTGTCTCGTGCGGCGCGTGCGTGCAGGCTTGCCCGACGGCAACGCTGTCCGAAAAAAGCCTGATCGAAAAAGGTCAGGCCGAACACAGCATCACCACAACGTGCGCGTATTGCGGCGTCGGTTGCTCGTTCCGTGCCGAGATGAAAGGCCAGGAACTCGTGCGCATGGTGCCGAACACGGATCGCCGATGCGTGCGCGGATCATCGGCTTGGTGATGCGATCGGGGTGCGTGGTGTAGCCGATAGCAAACCGACCCTTGACGCACGAGTGGCCGTGATTCGCGTGGCCATCCATGTTCGGCACCATGCGCACGAGTTCCTGGCCTTTCATCTCGGC
>JANXUW010000360.1 GCA_025351985.1 Pseudolysobacter sp. | reverse complement strand
CGCACCTTGCGGCGCCACCACCTTGAGGAAACGACTGGCAGCGACGCTGTCCAGCACCGCGCGCCGCGCTTCATGCAGGCGCCCGCCGGATGCGGTGAGTGCGGCCGATGTATCCGGGCCGGTCAGCGCGGGTTCGATCGCCCACTGTCCGGCGACGTTCGCGCACAGCCGCAGCGCCGCGAGCAGATCCAGCGCGTGATGCAGATCGCCGGTACGCGTGCGTGCGCCGGAAAGGCTGAGCCAGCCGATGCGATAACCGCAGGCGCGATGCAGCTTCGACAGTCCGCTGAAACTCAGGCAAGGCACGGCGCCGGCAAGCGGTGCGAGCGGCACGAATTCGGCATCGTCGTAGGTGATCGTGTCATAGATTTCATCGGCCAGTAGCACCAGTCGATGACGCTCGGCGATGCAGACAAGTTTGATCAACAGCTCGCGCGGATAGACCGCGCCGGTCGGATTGTTGGGGTTGATCACCACCAGCGCGCGCGTGCGCGGCGTGATGAGTTTTTCGATTTCTTCTGGATCGGGGAAATGCGCATTTTCGGCGCTGCACGAGTAATACACGGGCGTGCCGCCGTTGAGCAAGATCGCCGCGCTCCAAAGTGGGTAGTCCGGACTCGGCAGCAAAACTTCGTCGCCGGAATTCAACAACGCACGCAACGAAATATCGATCAGCTCGCTGACGCCGTTGCCGATGAAAATGCGTTCGACGCTGCTGTCGAGCACACCGCGCGCGCGCTGCTGCGCGGCGATGATTTCGCGCGCATGGCTCAAGCCCTGCTGGTGGCAATACGCTTCGCTGCGCTCCAGGTTGGCGGCGACTGCATCGCGCAAATGTTGCGGCACGCGAAACCCGAACAGGCCGGGGTTGCCGATATTGAGCTTGTAGATGCTGCGGCCTTCGGCCTCTAACTCCAAGGCGCGATGGGCGAGGCTGCCGCGAATTTCATAACGCACATGATTGAGGCGCGAACTGGTTGCAACGGGGGTGGTGGGCATGGCGGGATGATCGGCAAAGGCGGTTGAAAAACGCATGCTAGCGCAAGCGGCGTCCAACACAAACTGTGTAATCTTCGCGCGACCCGCGGATAAAGCAGCGCTGCCGCATTCAGGCGTGGCGCTGCCGCGCCGCGAAGGGCAGAATGTCGTATGCAAATTTCATCGGAACAACTCGTCCAGCTCGGCGCGATCGGCTGGCGCGCGGAAACGCTTTTGCCGGCCGATGCGGTCGGTAAACTGGTGCGCGTGATCGCCCAGCATCGCAACGGCTATCGCGTGCACGATGGTATCGAGGAGTTCGGCGCACAGCCGGCGCCGCGATTTCTCAAGCGCGATGCCGATCCGCAAATCCGCCCGGCGGTCGGCGATTTTGTATTGCTCGCGCCGGTTGGTGCGCCGCTCATCGAAACCGTGTTGCCGCGTCGCAGCTTGCTCACGCGCGCCGCCGCAGGCGAGCGTTACCAGCGCCAGTCGATCGCCGCGAACGTCGATAGCGTGATCGTGCTGATGGGCCTGGATGGCGATTTCAATCCGCGCCGTATCGAGCGTTATCTGCTGTTGATCGAGGGCAGCGGCGCGTTGCCAGTAATTGCATTGAGCAAGCAGGATCTGCTCAGCGCGGACAATTGCGCCGCCGCCATCGCCGCGATGCACGAAGTGGTGCCGCCTCAAACGCCGGTGTTTGCGATCAATGCCAAGGATGCCGAAAGCGTGGCCGTATTGCTGCCGTTTCTCGGACCCGGCGCATCGGTGGTGCTGGTCGGATCCTCGGGTGCGGGCAAATCCACGTTGACGAACACCTTGATCGGTCATCAGCGCCAGGCCACCGGCGAAGTCCGCGAGCATGACAGCCGTGGCCGTCACACCACGACACATCGCGCGCTGATCCAGCTGCCGAGCGGCGGCTGCCTGATCGATACGCCGGGTATGCGCGAGCTGAAACTCACTGGCGAGGAAGATCTCGCCGCCGCGAGTTTTGCCGACATCGACGCGCTGGCGCAGACCTGTCGTTTCAGCGACTGTGCGCATGCCGCGGAACCGGGCTGCGCGATCCTTGCTGCGCTGACGTCCGGCGAACTCGACCAGGGGCGCTGGGATAGCTACATCAAGCTGCGTGACGAACGCGATGCCGCCAGCGACAGCCTCGAAGCCCAGCTCAAGCGCAAGGCCGAAGGCCGTGTGCCCGGCAAGGCGCTGAACAAGCGTACGGCGGAGAAATACGGACGGAGCTAGGGAACCTCTGATTAACCTACTGCGCTCGATAATTTGCACGCCGGCGGTGCTCGGAATCCTCATGTACTCATATGTACACTCCGGTTCCTGCGCTCCGGCGACGCGCAAATTCTCTTCGCTCGCTAC
>JANXUW010000322.1 GCA_025351985.1 Pseudolysobacter sp. | reverse complement strand
AATGCACTTCCGATGCGGTGGTGCCGTTGAGTACGGCAGCCGTCACGGCAGCGGATTTCGACACCGAAATTTCTTGATACGCCGTACGTACCACTTGCCCGGCGCTACACGTCGGCTCAATGGTTGGGATGGCAACGCTATAGCTTTGCTGGCGCTCGCCGGACAAGTCCGGCTTGTAGCACGTGTTGCGGTGATACTTGGCCACTGCCACCAAATACGGGCCGTGAAAGGCTGGATCGTTGACGCTGCCGACGGCCGTGGCCGAAAGGTTTTGCGGAATGACCGTCCCGGTTCCGCTCTCCGTGATCTGAGGCGTCGTATTTTGTACGTTCACGCGGACGCTTTGAAAGCCAAAGATGACACAACCGTCGGTCGTGGCCGTTCCCACGCAGGGATAACCCTGCGCATTCATGGTGTGTTTGGCGCCTTGGTTGAGTACGCCCACCACCTTGTCAGGGGCCGAGGTCAGCGTCAGTTGGCCGCGAAAGAAATAGTTCAGCAATCCCGCCGAGTAGCCGATCGCTCGGGGTACACCCAAGTTGGCCATCGTGTCCAGTTCTTCGAGGCCCACGGTGTACTGGGGAATCTTTACCAATCCGCTGAAAGCCACTTGTGTGAATCGAAAAGCACTCTCCGCAGCCAGCGGCGGCGCGGTGAACGCGGGAGTTACCGCAGGAAGCACGTCGGGATACGTGGATGCGATAGAATCCACCACGGCGTGCATCCAATGCGTGCATTTCAAGTTGTGCAGTTGAGTGTTACCGCCGATCGCCGCGCTCAGAACGCACGTCTTCTGGCTTTGCGTATAATCGTGAGCGCCATCAATCGGACTGGGCGGGCTCTGGAAGGTGTTGCCGTTCATACCTGGCAACGTGCCGCCTGTGAAAAAGCTGCGATTGGCATAATCCATCATGCCGTAGCGGTTGTCGGGCAGGACACCCGGACCATCGCCTTTCAGCCGCGTGGTGTAAAAACGCACAGGTGTGGCGAACTTCGGAACGGGATAGGCACCCAGTTCAATGTCCGGTAACGTCTGGGCGAACGGCGGAGCAAAAAAACCGCGAACATACAACCCGGCATCATTGCTTGTTTTTTTGAGCACGCGCGCATTCGTATAGCCCTCAAAGGCCTGCTGCTCTTGGGTGTTCGTGCCGCTGTGCGGGTCGTTACGCACGTGCTGCGGCGAGGCCCCATCTTGCAGCAAATGGATGGTGTCGCCGAGGGATCGAAAGGTCGTCGCCCAGCGGTAAAGTCGCTCGCGCGCGTCACTTTCCCGCAGTGCTCCGGTGTAGGCCGGCGCAGTGCTATTGCGCTCGCCGGTAAGTGCCCGCCACATATTTTCTCGCGCATCAGCGTAGGTGAAATGGTTACGCCGATTGGTATCGACGACCTGAGGCATTGCGAAGCTGTCGACAACCCCCAACGCCCAATCCACCGATTTGAGGCATTGGCCCGTAGGTGCGAATCCGCAAAACACGCCCGCATTCAAAGGCACGTCATTGATGGGATCGTAAAAATGATTGAGCACGCGAACCACTGGTCCATAGGGATCGGGATTCCTAGGTTTCCCACAGCTGCTACTGCCGATCGTGAAATACAAAAGCGCATTCAAATCATCTTCACGTAACACCCCGCGCATCAGCCAGTTTTGGATCGGCAAAAAACTGACATCCTTTCCATCGGCGCTCACCATCGGATCGGAGGTGGGAATTCCGCCCGCCTTGAGAAGATTTACCATCTGGCATTGTTCATACGCATCTGGATGGCGCGGGGTTTGGGTCGGATCGAAGGTGGTCGTGTTGTCGTAGTAAGTGCCGCTATCCGGTTGGCCCAGCCAATAAGCATTGAAGGGTAAAGGCGCATCGAGACGATCTAGACCCAGCCTCATGCTGGTGGAACCCGCACCCTGCGGGAATAAAAGCGACGCGCGGTAGGCTTGAAACGTGATCAGAGCATGCGTCTCCGCATCATAGGCCCATGCTGGAACGCCAAAGCACATCAAGACGGCGAAGAGCTGGATTTGAAATCGGAATATGCGCGTATTCATGGGGCCTGTTCCTCAACACGGGATGCTTTGCAAAGCACTTCTGCCGTCGTGTCTTTCCAAGGCCACGTCGTTTCTCCAAATTTCTCAATGCGGGTAAAAATCTCCTTCCCGCCCACGAGTCCGGCGTAACTCGTCGCAGCGGCAGCTGTGATTGTTGCTGCAGGCGGCATCATGCACGGCATCGGTCGCACGAGGGTACTCGTCGAGTGCTCCATTTCAGCGATCTCTGGCTGGTTCAGGTCTCCTTTGCGTGTCGCATAACACTGCGACTTAGACAGAATGGTGCCGTAATACAGCCAGAGAGCAGGAGGGGCAAGTTCGACTTTTTTCATGCCGATAGGCTGCACAGAAACATGCCCCAACGCGCTGCCGGAAATATCCGGCAAGCTCGTTTCCCAGGCAAAACTTGGCATGCAGCCTTGATCCGGCAAGCACGCACGTTTGTCTCCGTTGATTCGATGATCCAGCACCTTGCGATCATCCCAAGTGAACCATTGATTGTAGGGATTGCCTTCTTCGGGTTTTACGACCGGAAAATCCTTGCCGACGCGAACGTAACCGGGCTTGTAGAGGATGAGCTTCCAGCTGAAATCGTTGCTCGAGGTTATTACACCGAACGGCGGCGCAACTCCGACACGCGTGCCGCGGTCCGACAGGTCCAGTTCCTTGCCGACATCGGGCAAGGTAAACCGCCCGTCCTGATCGGTCTTGACAATCTTCTGCAACACACACCAACTGCCTGCCGACGCGATGTGGGCCGCGCCGCTGAAGGATTCCTCCCAATTGGCAATGACGTTTACGTCGGCAATCCCTTGCCCCGTGTCGGCATCGACGATGCGACCATTTTTTTCCGCGCGAAGCTCGTGATTGCTTGAACCGCCAACGCCGACAGCGGCGCATCCGGTCGCGTGCAACACCGCCGCGAACAGTAAAACTGTGAGCGCAGAACGAAGGTTCATTTCACATCTCCGAAATGCGCCAGACGCCATCGCTACCCTGCGTCAGACGCATCGGGAATCCGCTTCGCGTCTGATCGGGGTTGTCACGCACCAGCAGCAGATCGGCAAATCCAGTGCCGAGCTGGCCGTCCAGAATCGTGCCGAGCTGTTGTGCGGTAGCGGGCATGTTGGTGCCGAGCTGGGTGAAAAACGTCGTGAAATCGGAACGCACCACGGGCTGATACGCATTGCCCGCCCCCGTCGCGTCCTGAGCGTTCAGACGATCTTTCACATACCCATAGATGTCGCACATCATTCCGCGCTGAACCGCCACATCCTGCACCGCCACCGAACGATACGCGGTGTAGGTAGCACTGCTGGTATCCGTGACGCGGACACGAACGGTATAAATGCCCGGTTGCATATACGTAAAACTGGTCGGTGCGCCCGTGAACGAGGAGCCGGTGTATTCGTCGGTGCCATCACCATTGAAGTCGATCGCCACGGATTGCACGGTGGCCGCACCTGGAAGGGTGCCCAATGCATAGCTAAAGGCGATGGGGATGGGCGCATACCCGAATACGCGGCTTGCGGTGATGGCCAGCAACGGAGCTGATCCGCTTTGCGTGATCGCGGCGGATGTGGATGCTGTCGCTGCAGGCAGGGTTGTGGCTTGAACCGCTAAACTATTAGCGCCGGACGCGAGTCCCACATTCGGCACCAGAAAATGTCCGTTGACGACATAACCGCTCGCGTTGTTAACCGCGATGCCGGTGTTAACCGGGCCGACGAAGGTACCCAAGACGTCCACCGTGCTTTCCCCGGTGGTAGCGCCCGTGCCCGGCGAAGTCACCGTGACGCTGAGTGTCCCCGACCCGATAATGTTAGGAATCAAGCCCGGCGACTGGGAGCCGCCAGCGATCTGCGCAATAGGCACGAAGCCCGCGACTTCGTAGCCATCGGCAAAAATACTGTCGATGCCGCAGATTTCAGCAAATGCCGGGGCCGATGAAAGCGCTATTCCGATCGCAAAAGCGACCCCACTCACCGTTGCAAGATATCTAATTCGAATCAAGCGCATTACCTCTTCTCCTTGAGTATTTTTAGCCGATCATTCTGCCGCATCGAACGTAGCACATCTGTGCCGGGTGCCACGGTGCAATTTCCATATATTGCGTTAACCCGTTTACACAAAATCGCGGATATCCCCAGGCGGTGGCCCGGATCGGGCCACTGATCCGATCCGGATTACTTCCCGCCTTTTTTCGGCGCAACGCTCGCAGGTGCTGACGGCATTTTCGGCGCGGTCTGCTCATAGGTCGCGCTGGCGTATTCCAGTAAGCGGTTCAACCGCGGCTGCATGCCCCACCACAACAGCCCCATGCCGGCCAACATCCCCAGCAGGAACGTGGTAGCCAACCACGGCCATTGAATGCGACGCACCGCCTGATCCATGGCAGACGCCGCCTGCTCCAGTCGCTGCACCGGCGCCACAAACGGCGCTTCGATGCGTGCCGCCAGTGTTTGCGCCTCCGCCGTCACCGCCTCGCCAATGGCCGTGCTGCACGCACGCACCACTTTCGCCCCCGCGTCCTCCCACTGCCGCGCCGCCCGCTCCAGTCGTTCACCCGCCGCCTCCGCCAGCGCCACGGCTTTGGCCACCGCCGCCTGGTGCTCTTCGGCGGTCTCGATCAACCCGCCCAGCTTCTTGTGTTCTTCGTCCATCATCGTCCTCGGTCGTGGTCTTTATTCGCGCGCGATAACCGCGCGGCCTGCGCTTTTTGCTCGATCGCTTCGCGTTCGCGCAACGCCTCCTGCTCCTGCCGGAAAGCGGCTTGCGCCAAGCTCGCTTGGCGTTGCAGTTCGGCTTGCCGAGCACGCTCGGCTTTTTCTTGCGCGCGATCCGCGCGCCACGCGGCCTTCGCCGATTCGG
>JANXUW010000317.1 GCA_025351985.1 Pseudolysobacter sp. | reverse complement strand
CCGAATCGGGTCACACGGTTTGGTGCGGGTATCGAAAATCTGCTGTATCGCCTCTGCGGCATCCGTCGCGATCAGGACATGAGCTGGCAGCGGTATGCGCTGGCGATGCTGGTGTTCAACGTGCTCGGCTTGCTGTTCGTGTATGTGATCCAACGCGTGCAACAGTGGTTACCGTTGAATCCGCAGCACTTCGATGCGGTAAGTCCGGATTCGGCAATGAACACCGCGATCAGCTTCGCCAGCAACACCAACTGGCAAGGCTACGGCGGCGAATCGACGATGAGTTTTCTCACGCAGATGCTCGCGCTGAACGTGCAGAATTTTCTGTCCGCAGCGACCGGCATTGCGGTATTGATCGCGCTGATCCGCGGCTTCACGCGACGCAATACCAAGACCATCGGCAACTTCTGGGTCGACATGACACGCAGCGTTTTGTACGTGTTGCTGCCGCTATCGTTCGTACTGGCGCTCGCGCTGGTTTCGCAAGGCGTGGTGCAGAATTTCGAGCCGTATCGCAGCGTGCCGCTGGTTGAGGCGACGACGGCCAGCGAAACCGTCAAGGATGCCGACGGCAACACGCTCAAGGATGCCGCCGGCAAGGATGTCGTCAAGGAAACTCCGATCACCGAACAGACCTTGCCGTTCGGCCCGGCCGCGTCGCAGATCGCGATCAAGCAGCTTGGTACCAACGGTGGTGGATTCTTCAACGCGAACTCCGCACATCCGTTCGAGAACCCGACACCGCTCAGCAATTTCCTGGAGATGCTGGCTATCCTGCTGATTCCGGCAGCGCTGTGTTACACCTTCGGCAAGATGGTCGGCGACCGTCGCCAGGGCTGGACCTTGCTCGCCGCGATGCTGGTGATCTTCGTGCCGCTGGTGCTGGCGTGCACGTATGCGGAGCAGGCCGGCAATCCTGCGCTGAGCGCGCTCGGTGTCGATCAGAACGTCTCGGCGCTGCAAGCCGGCGGCAATATGGAAGGCAAGGAAACGCGTTTCGGTATCGTCAACTCGACGATCTGGGCGAGCGCCACCACTGCCGCATCGAACGGCTCGGTGAACGCAATGCATGACTCGTTCACGCCGCTCGGCGGACTCGTGCCGATGTGGCTGATGCAACTCGGCGAAGTGATTTTCGGCGGCGTCGGTTGCGGCCTCTACGGCATGCTCGCGTTTGCGATCGTCGCGGTATTCATCGCCGGTTTGATGGTCGGGCGCACGCCGGAATATCTCGGCAAGAAGATCGAAGCCTTCGAGATGAAAATGGCCAGTCTGGTCGTGCTGATTCCGTGCGCGCTGGTGTTGATCGGCACCGCCATCGGCGTGCTTTCGGCATCCGGTGTGGCCGGCATTGCGAATCCCGGCGCGCACGGTTTCAGCGAAATCCTCTACGCGTTTTCATCTGCATCGAACAACAACGGCAGCACGTTCGGCGGATTGTCGGCGAACACGCCGTTCTACAACATCCTGCTCGGCATCGCGATGTTCCTCGCGCGTTTTCCACTCGCAATCGGCATGCTCGCGGTGGCTGGTTCGCTGGCCGCGAAAAAGACCGTGCCGGTCTCCGCCGGAACCTTGCCGACCCACACGCCGCTGTTTGCGACACTGCTGGCGATCACCGTCGTGATCATCGGTGCGTTGACCTTTTTGCCTGCGCTGGCGCTCGGTCCGGTGGCTGAATTTCTGATGGCTTCGGGACACTGACATGACTGCTACTACTGATCGTATCGGCGCTGATCGCACCAAGGGTTTTGATCGCGCGTTGTTCGTCCCGGCCCTGCTCGAATCGTTGCGCAAACTTGCGCCGCAGCGCCAGTTTCGCAATCCGGTGATGTTCGTGGTTTTTGTCTGCAGTGTGATGAGCACAGGCTTGTGGTTGCAGGCGGTGTTCGGTCATGGCGAAGCGCCGGCCGGATTTATTTTGTCGGTGAGTTTATGGCTGTGGTTCACGTTGCTGTTTGCAAATTTTGCCGAAGCGCTGGCCGAAGGTCGCGGCAAGGCGCAGGCGCAGGCATTGCGCAGCGCACGTCGTGATGTGCTGGCCAACAAACTGGCGACGCCGAATCGCCATGCTCCGGTCACACCGACCTCGGCCAGTGATTTGCGCAGCGGCGATCTGGTGCTCGTGCAGGCCAACGAGCAGGTTCCCGGCGACGGCGAAGTGATCGAAGGTGCGGCGTCGGTCGACGAGAGCGCAATCACCGGCGAATCCGCACCGGTCATTCGCGAATCCGGCGGCGATCGCAGTTCGGTCACCGGTGGCACGCGCGTATTGTCGGATTGGCTGGTGGTGCGCATCGCCAACAATCCCGGCGAAAGTTTTCTCGATCGCATGATCGCGATGGTGGAAGGCGCCTCGCGGCGCAAGACGCCGAACGAAATCGCGCTGACGATCCTGCTCGCCAAACTTACGCTGGTGTTCCTGCTCGCGTGCGTCACGTTGCTGCCGTATTCGTTGTACAGCGTGCAGGCAGCGGGGCATGGCGAGCCGATCACAATCACGGTTCTCGTCGCGCTGCTGGTGTGCCTGATTCCGACCACGATCGGTGGCCTGCTTTCGGCGATTGGTATTGCCGGCATGGATCGCATGATCCAGGCCAACGTGATTGCCACATCGGGGCGTGCGGTCGAAGCGGCAGGCGATGTCGATGTGCTGCTGCTGGATAAAACCGGCACGATCACGCTCGGCAATCGCCAGGCGGTCGCGTTCCATCCGGCGCCCGGTGTTGCAGTCGAAACATTCGCCGATGCGGCGCAGCTCGCATCGCTGGCGGACGAAACGCCGGAAGGTCGCAGCATCGTCGTGCTCGCCAAGGAAAAATTCGGCCTGCGCGAACGTGACCTGCAGCAGCACGACATGCAGTTCGTGCCGTTCACCGCACAGACGCGCATGAGCGGCGTCGATATGGGCGATCGCCACATCCGCAAGGGTGCGCTGGATGCGGTCGAGCGTTACCTGATCAGCGTCGGTGGCAACCTGCCGCCAGAAGTGCGTCGCAGCGCCGAAATCGTCGCGCGCCAGGGCGCGACGCCGCTGATCGTCGCCGATGGTCGGCACGCGCTCGGCGTGATCGAACTCAAGGATATCGTCAAGGGCGGCATCCGCGAGCGGTTCGCCGAGCTGCGCCGCATGGGCATCAAGACGATCATGATCACCGGCGATAATCCGCTCACCGCCGGTGCGATTGCGGGCGAAGCGGGCGTCGATGATTTCCTCGCTGAAGCCACGCCCGAAGCGAAGCTCAAACTCATCCGCGATATCCAAGCCGAAGGCCGCCTCGTCGCGATGTGCGGCGATGGCACCAACGATGCGCCGGCGCTGGCGCAGGCCGATGTCGCGGTGGCGATGAACACCGGAACACAGGCCGCCAAAGAAGCCGGCAACATGGTCGATCTGGATTCCAATCCGACCAAGCTCATCGAGATCGTCGAGATCGGCAAGCAGATGCTGATCACGCGCGGCGCTTTGACCACGTTCTCCGTTGCCAACGATGTCGCGAAATATTTCGCGATCATTCCGGCGGCGTTTGCGAGTACCTATCCGGCTTTGAATGCGCTCAACGTGATGCATCTCGCCACGCCGCAAAGCGCGATTCTGTCGGCGGTGATTTTCAACGCGCTGATCATCATCGTGCTGATTCCGCTGGCGCTGCGCGGCGTGCGCGCACGTGCGCTCGCGGCTGGCGCGCTGCTGCGGCGCAACCTGTTGGTGTACGGCGTTACCGGCCTTCTGGTGCCGTTTGTCGGCATCAAGTTGATCGACATGATTCTGGTTTTGTTTGGGCTTGCCTGAGGAATAACGATGCGTATGCACATGCTTCGCGTGATCTCGATCGATCCGCTTTTTCCCGATGACGATCATCACATGGATATCGCCGCCAACGATGCGGAATGCGGCCCGGTGCTGCTGCAACCGATGAAGCTCGCAGCGACCGAACCGCAGCCAGCTGCTGGCGAAAACGATGCCTATTGGCTCGGCGGCTACGCCGGAATTTGAGGCGAAATTTTTTTGCCCGTCATTACAGCCTTCGCTGGAATGACGGAATTTTTTCTACACAACAGATCGATTTCAGTTCAGTTCAAGAGGGGTTTTTATGCGTGCGGTTTTTCTGTCTGCAGCCATTTCTGCAACTTTGTTCGCCTTGACGACAAGCGCAATGGCGCAACCAGGTGCCGGCGATGAATCCGCCGACAACGGTGTCAACAGTGTCGCGGCATCCGTACCGCTCGCCAGTGGATCGAGCGATTGCAGCCACGGCTTTTTCAGCCGTCTCGCCAGCGCGTATCGCGAAGATGCGAATCCGGCGCCGAGCGATCCGAACGCACCCGCACCGGCTCGTCGCGGCATGGATTCGCCGTTTTCCTCGGCGCCGTTTCCGTCTGCGGAATGGCAGCTCGGCGGCGTCGATTATCCGATCGGTGTGCCGAACGAAAACTCGCAATATCCGCTCGAAAGAGCGCTGGCATGCACGCCGCTCGGCCACTGGATGCAGGACAACCGCATCGAGGTTTACGGCTGGGTCAATCCGTCGGCGAATCTCAGCAGCTCGAACTTCAACGCGTATCCATTATCGTATGCAACGCGTCCGAATCGGGTGGAGTTCGATCAGTTCCTCGTGCGTGTCGAGCGCCTGCCGGACACGGTGCAGACCGATCATATCGACTGGGGTTTCCATTTCGATAATCTGTACGGTTACGACTATCACTACACCACATCGAAAGGTGTTTTCAGCAACCAGCTGCTGAACAATCCGAACCCGAATCAGCCGATCGCGGCGAACGCTGGGACATCCGGAAAAGTCTACGGCGACGATCCGATGATCTGGTACGTCGACATGTACATTCCGTGGATCGCGCAAGGCATGCAGATCACCGCGGGCCGTTACCTTTCGTTGCCGGATATCGAGGCGCAATTCGCTCCGCAAAACTATCTGCTGACACATTCGATTTTGTACACGACCGACGCGTACACCAACATCGGTGTCGTCACCACGACCAAGCTCTCGGATCAGTGGACGGTGCAGCTCGGTGTGCACAGTGGCGATGACGTGGCGCCGTGGAACACCGCGTCGACCGCGTCGTTGCAGGCGTGCGTGCGCTGGGTGTCGGAGTCGAACAACGACATGTTGTATCCGTGCGTCGAGTCGTACAACGGCAAGAAACAAACCTACAACAACCTGCAGGAATTCGTGCTGACCTGGGGGCATCGTTTCACGCCGAATGTGCACATGCTGACCGAAGGTTATCGCATCTACGTCAACGATCAACCGGGCTTGCCGCCGGGGCAGGCGGCGCAGATCGGCGTGGTCAATTATTTCAACGTGGAGCTCGATCCAGCCAACATGATTTCGTTCCGCAACGAATGGGTCAAGGACGAGCAGGGCCAACGCACCGGTTACGCGACACGCTATGTCAGCACCACGCTCGGCATGACCCACTGGGTCAACCAGAATCTCGAAATTCGCCCGGAAATCCGCTACGAACATTCGCTCGATGTGCCGGCGTATGACAACGGTACGAAGTCCACGCAAAAGACGCTGCTGGTCGATGCGATCTTTCACTTCTAGCGCGTTGGATTCCGTTACCCGTCGCTACGTATTTGCATTTGAATTGCTCAAAAGGCCACGCCCATGATCACCGTACTGCGCAATGCCCTGATGTCGCTGCTGTTGCTCACGCTGATTACCGGCGTGATTTATCCGCTTGCTGTGACCGGTCTTGGTCAGCTACTTTTTCCGCAGCAGGCGAACGGCAGTCTGATCGAACGTGAGGGCAAGACGCTTGGTTCGGATCTGATCGGCCAATCATTCGCCAGTCCGAAATATTTCTGGGGACGACCGTCGGCGACCGCGCCGTTCGCGAACAATTCGGCCTCGTCCGGCGGCTCGAATCTCGCTGGCAGCAATCCGGCGCTGACCGATGTCGTGACTCAACGCATCAAGACTTTGCGTGACGCCGATCCGGGCAATACCACGCCGGTGCCGGTGGATCTCGTGACGAGTTCCGCGAGTGGCCTCGATCCGGAAATTTCACCGGCCGCGGCGGCGTATCAGCTAGCCCGCGTGGCGCGGGTGCGCGGCATCCCGGCGACGCAGGTGCAGGCGCTGGTCGAACAGGCCAGCGCGAGCCGTACTTTCGGCCTGCTTGGCGAGCCGCGCGTGAACGTGCTCAAACTCAATTTGCTGCTCGACGGAAAATATTAGAAGCTATGCAGCGATGTCGCGCGCTAATCGGCGTTTCACCGTTCGTGTGCGCAGCAAAAAATCCATCCATCATTGCAAGATAGCGGGTCACAAAATGTCCATTCGTTTTCGTGGTTTTATT
>JANXUW010000300.1 GCA_025351985.1 Pseudolysobacter sp. | reverse complement strand
ACGGTCAGCGGCGTATACAAGCGGCTCGGTGGCGCGTTGTAGATGTTGTAGCCGCTATCCGCATCGATACCCAAAGATGGCCCGAGATAAAGCGCCTGCGCCTTGCTTGAAATCAGCGCGGGCTCCTTGTTTTCGAGCTGGTTCTGCGAATGCCCGAACAGCGCTTCATAAGTCCAGTTGGTGCCCGCCAGCGAACCCTTGATACCGGTGTTCAGCGAGTAGGTGTTGTTGATCATGCGGATCTTGCCAGGATCAAAACCGCCGTTTTCCTCGATCGTGAAAAACTTGCGCTGCCACTGTTCGATCTGCCCGGTAGCCTGATTGAAAAACGGCACTGTTGCCGAATCGCCATTCAGTTGATAGCTGTTCTGCCATTGCAGCGGCGTGTAATAACTTTCCTGATGCGAGGTGCCGGCCTGCAGGTCGACGAACAGCTCCATGCTGTCGTTCAAATGGTAGGTGGCCGAGCCGTAGAAGTTGACCGCCTTGCGGCCGTTTTCCAGGGTGCCGTAACCGATGTCCTTGTAGCTGCCGCAATAATTTCCGTAATTTTTGCGATAAGCGTAGACGATCGAACCCCGATCATAGCCGGCCAGCGCATCGCAGGTGGCCTTGCCGGGATCAATATAATTGCCATCCTCGTCGATACGGACAAATACCGGGTCTGCATACAGCTTGGATCCCGTCGCCGGGCTGTCCTCGCGCGAATCGGTGAAGCTGCGCTGGTACGCCCAGAGCGGTTTCGCGTTGTAGAGTTCCACGCCGAAGATCGAATCGAAATTGCCGTTCGAATAACCGCTCGTGATCTGCAGGCGCTGCGAACTGCCGCCGCCGTGCTGGGTTGTGCCCTCGCGAAAATCGATCGTGGTGCCGTCGGCTTTTTTCTTCAGGATGAAGTTGATGACGCCGGAAATCGCATCCGATCCATACACCGCCGAGGCGCTGCCGCTAAGCACTTCGATGCGGTCGATCAGCGAGGTCGGCAGGTTGGAAATATCGGTGAAGTTGCTATTGCCCTGATACGACTGCGGATAGTCGGCAATGCGTCGACCGTTCACCAGCACGAGGGTGTGATTCGGGCCGAGGCCACGCAGATCGACCGCTTGTGCGCCCGGCGAAAAGCCGTTCGTGTTCTGATTGTTGTCGGTGGCACCGAGATTCTGCGTGAGCGCCGTCATTACGTCGGCGACCGTGCCGTAGCCGTTATTGCGAATGTCGTCGGCGGTGATGATTACCACCGGCGCCGGGCCTTCCACTTGCGCGCGCGGAATGCGCGATCCGGTCACTTCCACGGTATCGAGTTTTGCGGTTGTCGAGCCCGTGGCCGCGGTCGAATCCTGCGGATCGGCGGCCAAGTCGGCGGCGGCCAGCGCGTGGCCGCAACTCAATGCGGCTAGTACGGCGACCGCGATCAATGTTTTTTGCATGATTTACCCCAAGTTTTTTGATTTCGCCTCGGCACGGTCCCACTGTCCGTGCCCCGTTCCACGTGTCTTGCATTTTCATCGGCATTGCGTGCGGTGCTGCAATGCGGTTAATGTTCTAACAGAATTCCAGCGTGTGTATGTTCTAACACAGCTTTAACATCGCGACAAGTTTCAAAAGACACAGCACCCTCATCTTTGTGGAGACCGACACCATGCGTTTGCGCCGCCAGCCATTCATTTCCTCGATCGTTTTCGCAGCCATTGCGCTGGTGTTTTCAGTCGGCGCCATCGCCGCGGTAACAGCCATTGCGGCAGCGCCAATCAGCGCCGCGCCGTCTGCAGAAAAAACCGGGGCGCATAATTACCGCGACAAGAACTTCGACTATTTTGTCAGCGGTGATCCGGCGGCACCGCGCGCCGCGCATACCGAATTCGGCCTCGCGCTGATGGGCGGCGGCGGCGCGGTCGATGCGGCCTATCGTTTCATCGCGACGCACGCCGGCGGCGGACATATCGTGATCCTGCGCGCGGTCAGCGACGACAGTTTCGATCCGACCGACGGCGACATCGACGATTCGTTCCTGCACACATGGGGGCCGGTGACATCGGCGCAGACCATCGTTTTCCACAATCGCGAGGCGGCATTCGATGGGCGCGTACTTGCCGCACTGCAGGGCGCCGACGGCATTTTTCTCGCGGGCGGCGACCAGGGCAATTACCTGCGCTACTGGAAGGGCACGCCGGTGCAGACCGCGCTGAATGCGCACGTCGCGGCGAATCGCCCGATCGGTGGCAGCAGCGCGGGCCTGGCGATTCTCGGCCGCTACAGCTACACCTGCCTCGATGGCAACAGCATGGAATCGAAAAACGCACTGGCCGATCCGTACAACGCCAGCATGACGCTCGAAAGCGATTTCCTGCATTACCGCTGGATGGAAAACGTGATGACCGATACGCACTTTTCCGCGCGTAGCCGGCTCGGCCGTCTCATCACTTTCGTTGCGCGTTTTAATGCCGATCTGCCCGACGCAAAAACCTTCGGTATCGGCATCGATGAAAAAACCGCGGTGCTGGTCGGCACGGATGGAATCGGTCGTATTGCCGCGGGTTCGGTCGGCAGCGCATGGCTGGTGCTGCCACAGCAGCCGGCAACCACGCTGGCAAAAGGCCAGCCGCTATCGATCAAGGATGTGCGCATCGTGCGGCTTGACGGCGGCAGCAGCATCGACCTGAAAACACGCGCCGTGCAACACGCCGCTGCCGAAGCGACGATCTCGATTCTGCACGGCAAAGCGACGACGGATTCGATCGCCTCACCGATCCTGCAGCGCGGTGCCGTGCCCTCCGGCGAAAGCTGATTCATTCGTTGCCGCAATTTGTGTCAGGCGCGCATCCCGCCACTAGCCAATTGGTGGTGGCACGCTCGCAGGATCTGCGTGCGCGGCGACACATGCCATCAGCGTCGCGTGCAAATCCTGCAGCGCCGATAAAATTTCCGCGGGTTCGCGCAGCGCCTTTCGCGCTGCAGCCACGGCTCGGCGCGCGTTGGCGGGAGTCGCGTTTTTTCCGATCAGCGCGATCGCCGGATTGCGACACGCGAGCAGCGCATCGATCCAATCCGCGGGTTGCAAACTGCGGAAATGTTTGGTCAACATTCGACTGGCACGCAACGCCGGCGCGACATGTTCGACGCTATCGATCGCCGCGATGAAAAGATCTGGCGCGCGCGGCGAGTTCGCGGGATCCAGCGCATCGGAAAGACATGCCAGTGCATCGGCAATGCGCCGGCGCAGAACGGCGGAAGAGCGCACTGGCAGCACGAACCATGATATGGCCACGCCGATCACGGCGCCGATCACGATTTCTTCCATGCGCAGCCAAAGAATCGAAACCGCCGATGCGCCGACAAAACCTTGCAGCAAAGCAAGCGCGAGCGTGACGAACAGCGCCCACCAGGCGTAACCCAGCGGACGCAGCCACAGGCCAAAAAACACCGCGACGAGGATCAGCACAATTGTCATCGTATCGTGCGATCCGAAACGATGGCTCAGCGATAACGCAAGGATCGTTCCCGCTGCCGCGCCGAGTACGCGCAATACACTTTTATAGGCGACATCCAGACGACCGCGGTTTTCGCTGATAACGATAAAAGTCGTGAGCACGATCCACGCCCAATGATCGGCGAAACAGACATAGCCGATGGCGAACGATAGCGCGAGTGCGACAGCCATCTGGATGGCCATGCGCGTGCTGGCGATCGGCCGCAACATACTCTCGATTTTCTTCGCCGGTATCGCGGTTTTGCGCACCGGCTGCGTCGGCAAAAAACCGCTGCGTTCGGCCAGCGTATGCAACATGCTCACCCACAGCAGTGCCAGCAGCACAACGACGATCGGCACGATCATCGCGGGGATGGCGCCACCCGGTGGCGCGGGAATGTAAGGCGTCGTCAGCAGCACGACAAACGGCAGCGCGATCAGCGAGCCGGCCCGCTGCGCCATCGGACCGAACCGCCGCAACCAGATCGAGACAAACATGCCGGTCACAAACACGATGGCGCCGATCCATCGACTGTGTTGCAACAAGCTGCCGACGCCCACCGCGACCAAGCCGACGATCGGCAACGCAATAGCTGCTTCGATACGACCGCGTCGATCGCGATCAAGGTGGCTGCGCGAGAGCGAGATGCACAACACCACCGCCAACACGCCCGCACCAATACCGGGTGCGATCAGCAGCGCGCTGAGCAAGGTGGGGATCGCGGAAAGCATCGTGATGCTGGCTTCCCGTAGCGAGCGCAGCCGCGAACCCGCATATGTGATGTCGCTCGACGCACTTTTTCGCGTGAGAGCATGGGATAAGTCGTTGTCCATCATTCGTATTTTCAAGGTTTACGGCATTGGCGCATTTTGCCGGACTTTTC
>JANXUW010000307.1 GCA_025351985.1 Pseudolysobacter sp. | reverse complement strand
CCGAATCGTCCGATGACGGCGATGCGGATTCGCATCAGCACGATTCGACGGAATCCGAATCGGAAGAATCCTCGGCGCACGAAGATCGCGCCAGCAGCCGTTTCGACTGACTTCGATCCGGCATCATTTTGGCGCTATCTGCTTTTGTCGCGAAATTCCGGTAACTTGCCGCAGAAATAAATTCGGCGTATTGTTTCTCCAGCAATAAGGAGAATTGACCTTGAATGCCGCAAGAAAACTGGCGCCGCAAGCACGCAGTGTGATGACCAAGGCGGTCGTGCGCGCCGCCGCTCTGCTCGAAGTCAGTCAGATCCGCATCGCTGAAATCCTCGGTGTGAGCTCGGCCACCGCCTCGCGTATGGCCAGCGGCAATTACCAGCTCGCCGAAGACAGCAAACAGTGGGAATTGGCTGCGTTGTTCGTGCGCCTGTTCCGTTCGCTCGATGCAATCGCCGGCTCCAGCGACAGCGTCGCCAAACAATGGCTGTGGAGCGAGAACACCGCGCTCGGCGGCATTCCGGGTGAACTCATCCGCACTACCGAGGGACTGGTTCGTGCCGTCCACTATCTGGACGCCGCGCGCGGTCGTCTCTAAGGCGGCGCAAAAACAGCTACGGCTGTGGCGCGCAGTTGAGGCACAGCACGTCGCGTCGACGCGGCGGCTGACCGACAATATCGACGAACAGTCGCTGCTAGAAGATTTGCTCGAACGCGCCAAGCCGCCGCTGCCGCCGGATGCGTTGAAACTGCATTACCTGCTGGCCACGCCGTTTCGTTACCCCACGCCGTTCGGTTCGCGCTTTCGCGCGGCGTCCGATGCGGCGGTCTGGTACGGCGCCGAGGAGCGCCGTACCGCGTGCGCGGAGCTCGGTTACTGGCGCTGGCGCCTGATGAGCGACAGCGCCGGATTGAGCGGCCTGGGGCCATCGCCGCAAACGCTGTTTCAAGCGAAAGTCGATGCAATCTCGGTCGATCTCGACGACAAACCTTTCGTGCGCGACCGTATCGCATGGATGCAAAAAAACGATTACGGCGCGACCCAGCAATTCGCCCGCACCGCGCGCAACGCAGACATCGGTGTAATCCGCTATCGCTCGGTGCGCGATCCGCAGATCGGACATTGCGGTGCGGTGCTCACGCCGCGCGCGTTCGCCAGCGCAAAACCGCTGAAGCAGGAAACCTGGTTTCTCACCGTGTCGCATACGCACGTGACGTGGCAGCGCGAGCAAGAAGTCTTCGAGTTTTCTACGGCCGATTTCTGACAGACCGCCAGAAAATTTGCTGCGCGGATCCGTGGTAGTCCACCGCCAATGCAAGCGCGGTTGCACGTGATGCATGAAAACCCTGTGCACACGAAAGCTCACATGCAGTGGACATTTGAGCCCGTACCTTCCGCCACTGATGACGAACGCGGTATTGATCGGCATCATCTGTTTGTCAGCAATCGAGTTTCATTTCGCCTGTCTTGCGCGTGAGAAAAGCGTGATGCATCCGGCTTGGCTTTACTGGCGTACAGATTCACGACTGCGGCCTCAAGGCCGTCGCCAATCATCCATTGCCAGGGAGTGAACTCATGAAAATTCGCTACATCACACAGGCCATTGCGGTCGCGTTATTCGCGCTCACCGCCGGCCAGGTTGCACAGGCCTCCAGTCATCGCGAGGCGCCGTTCATCACCGAGCATCCGAAAGTCGATGGCGCGGATTTCTACATGTTCCGCAGTTACGAATCGGGGCGCGACGGTTATGTCACCTTGATCGCTGATTACCTGCCGCTGCAGGATGCGTACGGCGGTCCGAACTATTTCTCGCTTGATCAGAATGCGCTGTACGAAATCGAAATCGACAACAACGGTGATGGGAAGGAAGACATCACCTTCCAGTTCCAGTTCAAGAATACCTACGCGGTTCCGGCGCTGAATATCGGTGGCAAATCCGTACCCGTGCCGTTGGTGAATATTGGTGGCATCGGCCCCGGCGTGACCGACGGCGACGCCAACAAGAGCGTGATCGAAACCTACAGCGTGAACGTGGTGCGCGGCAATCGCCGCACCGGCACATCGCAGGCTGCGACCAACCTCACGAGCGGTGGCACAACCTTCCGCAAGCCTACCGACAATATCGGTAACAAGTCGATCCCGAATTATCCGGCGTACGCCAATAATCACGTTTTCAGCATCGGCATTCCGGGTTGCGACGCGGGCCGCGTTTTTGTCGGCCAACGCAAGGATCCGTTTGTTGTGAACCTTGGCGAAATTTTCGATCTGGTGAATTTGAATCCGGTCGGATCGCCAAGCGCGAAGCCGAATGTCCTCGCCGACAAAAACGTCACCTCGCTCGAACTCGAAGTGCCGATCGCGTGTCTCACGACCGGCGGTGATCCGGTGATCGGCGGCTGGACCACCGCCAGCCTGCATCAGGCCGACGTGATCAACCCGCACCCTAAAGGCGTCGTCGCGGGCGCCAGCAGCACGCAGGGCGCACACGTTGCAGGCGGTGCGTGGACGCAGGTTTCGCGGCTCGGCATGCCGCTGGTGAATGAAGTCGTGATCGGCCTGCCCGACAAGGATCGCTTCAATGCGAGCGAGCCGAAAGACGATGCGCAGTTCGCCAACTACGTGACCAATCCGTCGCTGCCGGCATTGCTCGAAGTGCTGTTCGGCGTGAAGGCGCCGCAGGTATTTCCGCGCACCGATCTCGTCGCGGTATTCCTCACCGGTGTGACCGGTTTGAATCAGCCGAAGACCGTCACGCCCGCCGAAATGCTGCGCCTCAATACCAGCATCGCGGCACTCGCGCCGGCCGCGCAAAATACGTTAGGTGTACTCGGCGGCGATACCTCGGGTTTCCCGAACGGTCGTCGCCTCGGCGATGACGTCGTGGATATTTCGCTGCGTGCCGCCATGGGCGTATTGCTGACTGCCGCGCAGGCACCGTCGGGCCAGTTGCCGTACACCGATCAAAGCTCGTTGACGGCGACCGATTTCGACGCGGCCTTTCCGTATGTCAAAGCACCGTTGCCGGGCTCGCCGAATACGGGCAGCTCGGGCACGACCAATGCCGTGGCAGGGAGATAGACCATGAAACGTTTGCTTTTGCCGATCGCCGTGGCATGCAGCATGCTGCTGGCAGGTTG
>JANXUW010000226.1 GCA_025351985.1 Pseudolysobacter sp. | reverse complement strand
GTCGCCAGAGCCGAAGTAATGCGCCAACCATGCAGCACTCACGACAGCCAACGCCAGCACATACGGCCAGCGCTCCGCGTCGAATTTCCGACCGATAGCTGGAGCCACGAGCTGTGCGCAACCCATGGAGTTTCGATGCCATCTGCGCATCGAATCAGCAGCGAACAGGCCGGTAAAGCCGGCAACTTTCTTCGATTCGACAATCGCGCATTGTTGATTGCAGCACTGCCCACCGCAGCAGCGCATAAGGCCGCAATCGCCATGCGCATTTTTCATTGCCGGTCGCGGCGCGCATAATAAGGCGCCAATCGTTACAGGATATCGGCATGGCTTTTGTTCCCGGACAACGCTGGATCAGCACGGCAGAGCCCGAGCTCGGTCTGGGCACCGTGATGCGGCTCGAAGGGCGCACCGTGCAAGTGGTGTTCGCCACGTCCGGCGTGATCCGCCAATACGCACTCACCTCTGCCCCGCTGCTGCGCGCCGAGTTCAAGTCCGGCGACAGCGTGAGCGGCACAGGCAAGACCTTCATCATCGAGCGCATGGAATTGCGCAACGGCATCGCCTATTACCACGGCGCCGGCATGACCCTGGCCGAAGGCGAGCTCGACGACGTGCAAAACGTATCGAAAGCCGACGAGCGTCTGGTCAGCGGCCGTGTCGATCGTGTCGAGCAGTTCGAGTTGCGGGTCGAAGCCTTGCAGCAGCGCGCCGAGGCGCAGCGCTCGCCGGCTTATGGTTTGGCCTGCGTGCGTGTCGATTTGATTCCGCATCAGTTGCGTGTAGCAGAAATCGCCGCGGCGCGACGCCCGCCGCGCATCCTGCTGGCCGATGAAGTAGGCCTCGGCAAGACCATCGAAGCCGGCCTGATTCTCGCGCGCTTGCTCGCCAGCGGTCGTGTCGGTCGCGTGCTGGTATTGCTGCCGGAAAGTTTGGTATTCCAGTGGTTCGTCGAACTGCTGCGCCGTTTCAATCTGTCGTTTGCGATTTTCGACGAAGAACGTTGCGAGGCGATCGAGATGGCGACGTCGGGCATCAATCCGTTCGAGGACGATCAGCTTGTGATCGCGTCGATCGGCTTTCTCGCCGACGCACCGAGACGCGCGCAACAGGTGCTCGATGCGGGCTGGGATTTGCTCGTGGTCGACGAGGCGCATCACCTTGCGTGGTCGCCCGAACACAGTAGCACCGAATACGATCTGGTCGAAAAACTCGCGCGAAAAACGCCCGGCGTGATCCTGCTCACGGCCACACCGGAACAGCTTGGCCGCACCGGGCATTTCGCGCGTTTGCGTCTGCTCGATCCGGCGCGTTATCACGATCTGGGCCAGTTCCAGCAAGAGTCGGACGGCTATGCGCAACTCTCGCAGCTTGCCGAAAAACTGCAGGAAGGTGCGCCGCTCGACACGTCGGAGCAAAGCGATCTGGCACAGCGGCTGGATAACGATCCGGCGCTGCTGGCGCACCTGAAAAGTTATACCAAAGGCGATCGCAGCGGTGCTTCGACCTTGATCGACGCGCTGATCGATCGGCATGGCACCGGACGCGCGATGTTCCGCAACCGGCGCGCGCAGGTCGGCGGATTTCCGCAGCGCGTGCCGCACCTCAGTGTGCTCGACGGCACCGAACTCGATGACGATCAGCGTCAGCATCTGCTAGCGGAATTCAGCAGCGATGTGCAACAGCCGCCCTCGCCGCTCGAACTGAATTACGCGAGCGATGCGCGCCTGCCGTGGTTGCTCGACCTGATCGAAACCAGCGGCACGGAAAAGCTGCTGCTGATCTGTCGCAGCCAGGCAAAAGTGCTCGCGCTCGAAGAAGCCTTGCGCACACGCAGCGGTGTGAAAGTCGCACGTTTCCACGAAGGCATGAGCATCATCCAGCGCGATCGCAACGCGGCATTCTTTGCGCAGCCGGATGGTGCGCGTTTGTTGTTGTGCGCCGAGATCGGTTCGGAAGGTCGCAATTTTCAATTCGCCCACACGCTGATTTTGTGGGATCTGCCGCTTGATCCGGACATGCTCGAACAACGCATTGGCCGGCTCGATCGCATCGGCCAGAAACATCCGATCGCGATTCACGGCATTGCGTTCAGCGGCAGCGCGCAACAAGTTTTATTGCGCTGGTTCGATCAGGGCCTGGATGCATTCCGCACGAGCCCGGCCGATGGCCGCGAATTGCTCAAGCGTTTTCAATCGCCGCTGCTCGCGCTGGCGACGCAACACGCACGCGGCGCCGAGGATTCGGATGCCGAACTCGATGTGCTGATCGCCGAAACACGAGCGGCGCACGAGGAACTTGCCGCAGTGATTCATCGTGGCCGCGATCGCTTGCTCGAACTCGCCGCCACGCGTGAAGCGCATGCGGAAACCTTGCGTCTCGCGTTGCTTGCGGGTGATCAAAACGCGACGCTCGATGCGTTTGTGCTGCGGCTGTTCGAGCAGTTCGGCATCGAGAACGACGAGCACGGCGAACGCATTTATCTGCTCGATCCCGAGTATCTCAGCACCGATGGTTTTCCGGGTTTGCAGGATGGTCCGCAGCAGATCACGTTCGATCGCACCACGGCGTTGTCGCGCGAGGAATTGCCGTTGTTGCGCTTCGATCATCCGATGGTGATCGGCGCGCTCGAACTTTTGCTCGACGGCGAAAACGGCAATTGCGCATTTCTCGCCGACGATGTGCTGGCGCCGAAAACCGTGTTGCTCGAATGTGTATTCGTACTGGATTGCCTGGCGGCGAAGTCACTGCATATCGAACGTTTTCTGCCACCGACGCCGTTGCGCGCGATCGTCGATACCAAGCTGCAATCGCGACCGGATTATCGCGCGAGTGCGAGCAGCCTGCAGCGCGCGCCGGATCGCGATATCGAAGTGCCGCGTTATCGCAAATACCTGTCGACGCTGGTGCCGCCGATGCGCAAGCGCGCTGAGGAACTCGCATTGATCGAAGCGAAAACCGTGATCGCCAATGCGCTGCAAGCAGCCGAGCTCGAACTCGGTGGCGAGATCACGCGCCTGACCGCGCTCAAGCGTGTCAACCCGAGCGTGCGCCAGCAGGAAATCGATGCGCTGCAAACCGAGTTGACCACATTGAAGCATGCCTTGCCGCAAGCGCATACGCGACTCGATGCGGTGCGTTTTGTCTGCAGCGCGGATTTCCTCGGCTTGCGCTGAGTGTGCAAGTCCTTTGACGCCGGCGCGTACGCGGAAGCGCGAGGATATCGGCTCGTCACCCCAGCGCAGGCTGGGGTTCATTTTGACCTTAATTCAATCGCCTGGAGATTTCGCCAGCCGAAGCAAAATCAAAATGGATCCCAGCCTTCGCTGGGATGACGGGTCTTTTTGGGTGATGTCGATTTTCTGACAAAATCAACGCATCAAAATGCGTTTCGGTTTGATCGGCAACTGGCCGCGCCAGTACAGGATCAGCACGATGCCCGCGAGCATGCCGCCGAGATGCGCGAAATGCGCGACGCCGGGCTGGATCTTGAGCACGCCGGAAAGCAATTCGTACGATCCATACAAAATAACGAATAGCCACGCCGAGACAGGGATCGGCAAGAACGGCATCATCAACTTTGCATGCGGATAGATCATACCGAAAGCCACCAAGACGCCAAACACGCCACCGGAAGCGCCTAGCGTCGGAACGAAGTCGTGACCGAAATACGCGACTATCAATAGCTGTGTAAATGCGGCACCTAACACGCAGACGAAATAGTAAAACGTGTAGGCACGGGCACCAAGCAGACGTTCGATCGGCGTGCCGACCGACCAAAGCGCAAGCATGTTGAATACGAGGTGCCACACGTCGCCATGCAAAAACGCATACGTGAACAACTGCCACGGCTCGAACTGGATCAGCGCCGATGCACCATGCCCGAGAGACATCGACTGCGCTGGCCCGAACGGCCATAACGCAAAGTTGAGCAGCATCGGTACGGAGAACAGCTGCTGCAATCCGAACACCACCACGTTCGCGATCACCAACGCCCGTGTTACCGGCGGCACATCCGACATTATCGACACGGTTTAATCCTCGGTTGGAACAACGCGCAACTCGCACGTGGCAAGTGTGCCGGCGCAACGAACGGTTTGCATTCGTCACAGAATACCGACAAGTAACGAACAGACTGTGTATGGTGCAGAGATGCTGCCAGCTTCCGACTGCTTCAAGTCCATCGCTTCAGGCTTGCAACGCGATGGTTACGCGCTGTTGCCGAATTTTATCACGCCGCTGCTGAGCGCCGAGCTCGCACGCGAATGCAATGCGCAAAATCTGGCCTCACTGCTCACCCCGGCATTCGTCGGCCACGGCGCACAGCGCCAGCGCGCTGATTTGATTCGCGGCGATCGCACCCACTGGTTCGATCCGCTTGCGATGAGTGTGGTGCAGGCCGAATTCTGGGATCGGATGCAAGCGTTGCGGCGCGATATCAACCAGCATCTGCTGCTGGGCCTGGAAACATTCGAAACGCACTACGCCTTGTATCCGCCGGGTAGCCGTTACCGACGCCATCGCGACCGTTTTCGCGACGACGATCTGCGCGTGTTGTCGATGGTGTGTTATCTCAACGAGGGTTGGCTGGAACATGAAGGCGGCGCGTTGCGGTTGTATCTGCACACGCCACAAAACGGCGCGCCGGCCGCGGAAACTTTCCGCGATATTTTTCCGCACTCGGGCACGCTGATTGTTTTCCTGAGCGCCGAGTTCGAGCATGAAGTGCTACCGGCCACACGAGATCGATTCAGCATCGCCGGCTGGTTTTCGCGGCGTGCATGAACGCTATTTTCGGCG
>JANXUW010000173.1 GCA_025351985.1 Pseudolysobacter sp. | reverse complement strand
CTGCAACGCCCGGAACGTATCACGATGAATCTGGTCGAGGGGCCGTTTCGTCAACTCACCGGCGTCTGGACTTTCACCGCGCTCGGCACGCAAGGTTGCAAGGTCGCGCTGTCGCTGGACTTTGAATTCTCGGGACGATTGCTCGGCTCGGCATTAAGACTCGGTTTCCAAACCATCGCCGATCGGCTGGTGGACGATTTCTGCAGCGAAGCGGCGCGTATCTATGCCTGAAAAAATGTCGGCAACCATTCGGATCGAAATCGCTTACGCCGATCCGCAACGACAAATCCTGCGTACGCTGGAAATATCGCTGGGCAGCACGGTAGCCGATGCCTTGGGCATGAGCGGTATCGCCAACACGTTGGGCGAAGCGGCAATCAGCGCGCATCGCATCGGCATCTTCAGCCAGCCGGTGGAGCTCGATGCGCCTTTGCGTGATGGCGATCGCATCGAAATCTATCGCGAGCTGCGCGCCGATCCGAAGGAATCGCGCCGACGCCGTGTCCGCGACAGCGCGATCAAGCCTTAACTCTGGCCGGTATCACCGCCGCCACGTTTTTTCTTGTCTTCGTCGGGCCGTTTCTCGTCCGGATACTGACGCTTGTATTTGGTCGCGTCCTTGATCAATTGATCGGCATCTTCCGAAAAATAATCGCCGTCGATACTGACCAGCGCATCGTTCTCGAAATGCAGCGTGAGATCCTTGGTTTCCATCTTGCTGCGACCGCGGCGAATGCTGGAAATATAGTCCCAGCGATTCTGCTCGAACGGGCTGACCAGTGCCGGTGATCCCATGACCAGAGTTACCTGACGTTTGGTCATGCCCGGCTTGAGCGATTCCACCAACGTCTTGTTGAGCAGATTGCCTTGCTGAATATCGAGTTTGTAGAGAAATCCGCAACCGGACAAAGAAGCGGCAATCAGGGTGCAGGCGAGCAGTCGGGTAAACGTGATCATCGAGAAGTCCGGGCAAGCGTCAAGCCGCGAATGATACACTAGACGCTCATGTGCGACACGTAGCTCGTGTCGCGTTGTGATGGTACGCAGAGCCGACAAATCTGCATCTTAAAGAACTGCCGAAATTTGGCAGACAATCAAATAGTTGTGAAGCCCGAGAGGGTACTCTTGGACTTCACCGCAACGGTGAGGCTGGGAGTTCCGTTTGTACTCTCCGCAGTCTTGCTGCGACCGACTATTGCGCAATTTCGCAATGAAATTGTCAAAACAACGCTAACGAGCGACGCTCTAATCACCATTGTTCAGCCGCCGTTTAGTTTGGCGGTAGTGAACCTGTTTTGGGACAAACAGTAGCCTACGGGGACATGCGTTGTTGGTAACGACAAGGTATGAAGCTCTCCGGACAACGTCCCCTTTTAGCGTGACAACACCGCGAGGTGGTGCACGGAGACTCCGAGCAGCAACGGGGTTGAGGGGCAAGGCTGGCTGCCAAGGATAGCTAATGCGAATCGTCAATAAACATCGTGACTAGTGAGAAGCCAAAGCTGCTGTCAGGCTTCAACCAAAAGGTGTGTGGCCAGTTGTCTCGGTATGAGGTCGAGGCACGTCGCTATTTCGGCCACCGGTGAAAAGACGGATCCTAAAGCAGTCGTGTGGTGGTTAGGGAACGTGGTAAGCCCGCCTTGTCGCCTTTCGGGGCAGGTCAACCGCAAGGAAGACTGTCGGCAATGCGGGTAGGAGATGCGAGAAAAAGCCAATGCCGCTCTCTAATGGAACGGATATGCCCACTTCTCGCTGGTCTAGGGTCGCGTATCGACTGATTGACCTCGTCAACAGGAATGTATCCGGAGTAATTGGATACATGTATACAAACCACCCCAACGGGGGCGCATGCCCCTTCGGGGTTTCCATGCGCCTTCCGTTCGGGCCCAACCTGAGGAAAGAAGCATGAGAGAACACGATCACACGGTCGTGTCTGCGCTTTCCAACGCGCCGCAAACTTGGCACGGCGTCGATTGGCGCCGCGTCGAGCGGAACGTTCGAGGGACACAGATACGAATCGCGAAGGCAACGTTGGTCGGCAACTGGCGCCGGGTGAAAGCCCTGCAACGAATGCTGACCCGCTCGTTTTGTGGCAAAGCATTAGCCGTACGACGAGTGACGCAAAACCACGGTAAGCGCACGGCTGGCGTGGATCGCGAGCTGTGGCAGACACCCGAGCGCCGATGGAAAGCCATCGGCGAGTTGAAGCGACGTGGATACAAGCCCCGGCCTCTGCGGCGGGTCTTTATCCCCAAGGCCAATGGTAAGGAACGCCCCTTGGGCATTCCGACCATGCACGACAGGGCGATTCAAGCCCTGTACTTGCTGGCCTTGGAGCCAGTGGCTGAATCGACGAGCGATCCGAACTCATATGGGTTCAGAAGAAATCGCTCAACGGCTGATGCCATGAGCCAATTGTTTGTCTGCCTGTCGAAGAAGAACTCGGCAACATGGGTCCTTGAGGCAGACATCAGAGGCTGTTTTGACAACCTCAGTCACGGCTGGCTGGCGCGCCACGTCCCGATGGACAAGGCGATCCTGCGCAAGTGGCTGAAGGCGGGAGTAATCCACAAAGGTCGGCTTCTGGAAACAGAGGCCGGCACGCCACAAGGCGGGATCATTTCCCCGACCTTGGCCAATGTGGCGTTGAATGGGCTGGAGTCGCAACTGATGGCGCACCTGGTTGCGGAATTGGGAGTGACGAAGGCCAAGAAGCTACTCGTTCACGTCGTGCGGTATGCGGATGACTTCGTCATCACGGGCATCTCGAAAGAGGTACTCGATGAAATCATCAAACCGTGGGTAGAAGCATTCCTCGCCGAGCGAGGGTTGCAACTATCCGGAGAGAAAACGCGTATCACGCACGTGGATGAAGGCTTTGACTTCCTGGGTTGGAATTTCCGCAAGTATACAAATGGAAAATTCCTGATCCGGCCGAGCATGAAAAACGCGCAAGCGTTCTATGGCAAGGTCAAGGAAGTCGTCAGCACCAACAAGACGGTGCGGCAGGACGTTCTCATCAACCTGCTGAACCCGATGCTACGGGGTTGGGCCAACTACCACAGCCCCGTGGTGGCCAAAGCGGCGTACTCGCGTATGGAGCACCTGATCTTCTGGGCGCTCTGGTGCTGGTCGAAGCGGCGGCATCCGAGAAAGAATCGCGCATGGGTCAGGAAGAAATACTTCCCAACCATCGCGACACGATCCTGGGTGTTCGCAACCAAAGTGGACAGGGATGACGGCAAACAGGTCTGGAAGAAGCTGTACCAATTGAGCGGTACGCCTATCCAGCGCCACACGAAGATCAAGGGGGCTTACAACCCCTTTAACCCTGCGGATGAAATGTATGGAGAAACTCTGCGGCAGACACGTCTGTTGAACGACAGGCGTCACCGGCAGCAATGGGTAAAGCTGTACAAATCGCAAACAGGCAAATGTGCGGTGTGCAACTGCGCGATCACGAAGGAGACAGGCTGGCACGATCACCATATTCAATATCGGGTGGCGCGCGGCTCCGACAACCTGAGCAATCGCGTATTATTGCATCCTGTCTGTCACACAAAGGTACACAGCCTTGGTTTGGCAGTAACGAAACCGGCCTCCTAGGAGGCTTTGCTAGGCTCGAGCCGTGTGCGGGGAAACTCGCACGCACGGTTCTAAGGGAGGGGTAGGCCAGTAATGGCCTATCCCTCCCCGATTTACGCGAGATTAACCGCGCAGCGCTGAACGACTTTTCCGAGGTGACTTGATGGAAACACAAAATCTGCGCAAGGCTGGCCTGAAAGTCACGCATCCGCGCATGCGCATCCTGGAGATTCTGGAAGCCTCCGACGGCAAGCACATGACCGCAGAGGATATCTACCGGCATCTGTTGCAGCATGAAGACGATATCGGTCTCGCCACCGTTTACCGTGTGTTGACGCAGTTCGAGGCAGCGGGGCTGGTTGCCAAGCACAATTTCGAAAGCGGGCAGGCGGTGTTCGAACTCGAGCGCGGCAAACATCACGATCACATGGTCGATGTGGAAAGTGGCAAGGTGATCGAATTTGTCGACGAAGAGATCGAACGACTGCAGCGTGAAATCGCCGAAAAACACGGCTACCTGCTCGAAGACCACAGCCTGGTGTTGTACGTACGGCCGAAGAAAAAGAAGTAGGCCGAGGTTCGCCTTATTGAATCCGAGGCAATAAAAATGGCCGCTTGCGGCGGCCATTGATACTAGCTGGATCTTTGCAATTGGTCGGGGAGACAAGATTCGAACTTGCGACTTCTACCTCCCGAAGGTAGCGCTCTACCAGACTGAGCTACACCCCGACGCGGAAAGATCTGCAGCGAGCCGCGGATGATACCGGCGAGCGCCATGCTTGGCAATAACAGACGCATATCTTCGTGCAGCGGGAATCGCGAGCGATTTCAGCGCATCGCGGTAAAGCCAATCTGCTAGGCTATGCGCCCTCGGTCTCAGCGCCTCCGGGGCACTCTGGCGAAGAGCAAGCTTGTCAAGGCCGAACGGATACATTCCGCGCCGTGGTTGCTGCGCGTGGAGCGATTAAATTTCGTGGCGAAAGCCATTCAAAAACTGAAACTATCCAACGAGGATTGCATGGCATTGACCACCGCCCGCACCATGCCAGGTGTGATGGAGCTGTTACCGCTCGATCAGATTGCGTTTCAGGACATGCTGGATACGATCCGGCGCACCTACGAGCGTTTCGGTTTTCTTCCGGTTGAAACCCCAGTGATGGAATTCACCGACGTGCTGCTGACCAAGACCGGCGGCGAGACCGAGCGCCAGGTGTATTTTGTGCAATCCACCGGGAGCCTGAAACAGGGTGACGAGCCGGATCTCGCGTTGCGTTTTGATCTGACCGTGCCGCTCGCGCGTTATGTCGCCGAGCACGAACGTTCGTTGAGTTTTCCGTTCCGGCGTTACCAGATGCAGCGCGTTTATCGCGGCGAATCGGCGCAGCGCGGACGCTTCCGCGAATTCTACCAAGCCGATATCGACGTCATCGGCAAGGATGCTTTGTCGATCCGTTATGACGCCGAATTGCCCGCGGTGATCTACAGCGTGTTCCGTGATCTCAAGATCGGGCCGTTCACGATCCAGTTGAACAATCGCAAGATCATGCGCGGTTTTTTCGAGGGCCTCGGCATCACCGATGGCGAACAGCAGACTCTGGTGCTGCGCGAGGTCGACAAGCTCGACAAACGCGGCGCCGCTCATGTGCGTGAAACCTTGACAGGTGAGTCATTCGGCCTGAGCGCCGCAGTGGCGCAGAAGATTCTCGATCTGGTGCAGATTCGTTCGCATGGCTACGACGATGCGCTCGCCAAGTTGATCGCGCTGGGGCAGGGCACCGATACCTTCAATCAAGGCATCGCCGAAATGCGTGAAGTGCTCACGCTGATTCATGCCTTCGGCGTGCCCGAGACGCATTACATGCTGAATCTTTCGATCGCACGCGGCCTCGACTATTACACCGGCACGGTCTACGAAACGACGCTCAACGATCATCCGCAAATCGGCTCGATCTGTTCTGGCGGACGCTACGAAAACCTCGCCACGCATTACACCAAATCGCATCTGCCGGGCGTCGGTATTTCGATCGGCGCGACACGTTTGTTCTGGCAACTGCGCGAAGCGAAATTGCTTGGCAGCGCACAAAGCACGGTGCAGGTGTTGGTGACGCAGATGGAGGAGGCGTCGTTGCCGATCTATCTCGAACTCGCGATGCAATTACGCAACGCCGGCATCAATACCGAAGCGGTAATGGAAGCCTCCAAGCTCGGCAAGCAGTTCAAATATGCCGACCGTGCCGGCATTCGTTTTGTGCTGGTGCTTGGTTCCGACGAGATTGCCAAAGGTGTGGTCACCGTAAAGGATTTGCGCAAGGAAGATCAGTACGAAGTCCTACGCGGCGATTTGATAAAAACCCTGCGTGTTGAGTTGGAGCAGGCTTCAGTGATGCCGTTGAGCTGATGCGCGCTAGCTGCTGAAGCTGGCTGTGTTCTGGTCGTCTGTGACGCGATTCAAAGTCGAGTCGTAAAAAAAATCTGGAATCGATAATGTCTGAAG
>JANXUW010000147.1 GCA_025351985.1 Pseudolysobacter sp. | reverse complement strand
GGCCACTGCTGGTTCATGGAGAGGACTCGCGCGACGCGATACTCCGCCGTTTTCGGGCGCATGGCGACGCTGTGCTCATCGGCACCGCGTCGTTCTGGGAGGGCGTGGACGTCCCCGGCCGGGCGCTCCGGGGGTTGCTCCTGTCCAAGATCCCGTTCCGTGTGCCATCCGAGCCGATCACCGCGGCCAGGCCGCGATGGAAACGCGCGGCCATGCGTGCCGGCGGCGTAGCCAGAACCAGATCGCCGAGCAACGCCTGCCACATGCCGAGCGGTTCGATGTAGGGCAGGCCGCGACCGCGATCCAGTCGTGGAATCGCGAACGGGTAATCGAGCACTTTTTCTTCGGCCAGATCGTCCGCGGTGATCAGGCTTTCCATGCGCATCGCGGCTTCGCCTTCATAGGCGACATGCTCGCGACAGATGCCGATCGCCGCCGCGACCGCATCGAACAAACGTCCGGTGCTGCTTGCCAGCGGCGCCTGCACACCATTCTTGAGCATCGCATCGAGCAGCTCGCGCGGCTTCGATTCGAGAAAGCGAAACAGATCGAGCCCGTCGTAATTTTCCGCAAATCGCGACCAGCCCATTTCGGCCATGATCTGCGCATAAGTATTGCGCCACGGTTCGCGTGCCGCGAGATCGCCGCCGAGCAGCGCGACCGGTTTGAGCGTGCCGATATGCGTGCAGTCGACATAATCGCAATGCAGGAATTCGCCGCCGCACAAACTGCCGTCGTCACCGAGGCCGATACCATCGAGAGCGATGCCGAGCACCTTCGCGCCATCGCGTGGCCACGCGTGTTCGCCGAGACACGCGGCGATGTGCGCGTGGTGATGGCCGACCCGGCGGATGCGATCGGCATAATGTCGCTCGGCAAATTGCGTCGCGGCATAACCGGGATGCAGGTCACACGCGACCAGATCCGGCTGGAAATGGTAGTAGTCGAGATAGTCGGTGAGGGCGCGTTCGTAGTCGGCTCGGCAGGCGGCATCGTGCAGATCGCCGATGTGTTGCGAAAGCACGCTTTGACCGTCGCGCAGCAACGCAAAACAATTTTTCAGGTCGCCACCGAGCGCGAGCACTTGCGGGCGCGGATCGAAACCCGGCGGCAGTTGCAACGGTGCCGGCGCATAGCCGCGTGCACGGCGCATGATGCGGAATTTTCCGCCGATCACACGCCCGAGCGAATCATCGATACGACGCGCAATCGGCCGGTTGTGATCGAGCACATAATCGGCGCAATGGGCGAGTCGCGAATGCACTTGTTCGATGTCGATTGCCTGCGGTTCCGCGCTGAGGTTGCCGCTGGTCAAGACAATCGGCGCGCGGCATCGACGCATGAGCAGATGATGCAGCGGCGTGTTCGGCAGCATTACTCCGAGCATATTCAAACCCGGCGCAATCTCTGCGTCCAGTGGCGGCGCATCGGCGCGGCGCGGCAGCAATACGATCGGTGCGGGGGCACTGGTGAGCGCGGCTTCGGCGGTCGCATCAAGCTCGCAATACAACCGCACCATCGCCAGATCGCGCGCCATCAACGCGAACGGTTTGGCATCGCGTTGTTTGGCCTGGCGCAGGCGCGCGACGGCGTCGTTATTGCGTGCATCGCAGGCCAGTTGATAACCGCCGAGGCCCTTGATCAGCACCACATGGCCCTTGTCGATCAGGCTGGTGGCGGCATCGGTATCGTCGAGGCAACTCAGCGCATCGAGCGCAAAGGCACGGCCGTCGAGACGGCGCAATTGCACGCGCGGGCCGCAGGCATGACAGGCGATGGCCTGGGCGTGGAAACGCCGATCATCCACGTTTGCATATTCGGCGGCGCAATCGGCGCACAGCGGAAATCCGACCAGCGTGGTGTTGGCCCGATCGTATGGCGTGCGCTCGAACACGCTCAGGCGCGGGCCGCAATCGGTGCACGCGGTGAACGGATAACGATAGCGGCGCGTGAACGGATCGAGACTCTCCGCGGCACAGGCGGGGCAGGTTGCCCAGTCGGGTGCGATGCCCATGCCGGGTTGCGCGGTGGCGCTGCTGGCGATGCTGAATTCATGTGGCAGTGATGGCGGCGTTGCGATGGTTTCGCGATCCAGCGCGTCCACTCGCGCGCCACCACGATGCATGTTCGCGATGGCGGATTCGAACGCGCGTAAATTTTCCGATGTGCCGAAGGCATCGATGATGACGGCGGTGCCTTCGTTGCGCACGCTGCCGACGACGGCGAATTCGCGCGCGAGCTTGAGCGTGCCCGGACGAAAACCGACGCCCTGCACAATGCCGCGCACGCGCAGCCGGCAACCGATGTGAGTTGCGGTTCCATCGCGCACCGATGACGATGAAAGGCCGACGATTTCGCGCGCCATATCATCGCGCAGGATGACCGCGCTCATGCGGTGACATCCCATAACAGCACGCGGTTATTGCCGGAATCCACGACCAGACAGGTATCGCCGAATATCGTCAGCGCGTACGGCCAGCACAACGAATCGCGCTGCTCGGGCAGCCAGCGATTGTCGCCCTTGTCGGTAAATCCGATTTGTCCGGCGAGCGCCGTGGCGGCGTCCTGATCGGGTGCATCAAAGCGCACGATACGCGAGTTCGCGGTGTCGGCGACGAACAGCCGATCGCGATGCACGGCCAACCCGTACGGCATGTTGAAACTGCGTGCGGTCGGCCAGTATTGGCCGCGATTGTGATCGACGATCTGCGCATCGGCCTGACCGAGCAAGCCATCGGCGGGCGTGTGATTTTCTGTGGGGTCGCGCGACCATGACAACACGCGATTATTGCCGGCATCGGCAATGCACAAACGCCCTTGCCAATGCGTCAGCGCGTGCGGCCAGCGGAAGCCGGCGACATTCACCGTGCCGGCGTTTTCATCGCGATGAATGAAGTCGGGCTGACCCAGCACGAGCTCGGCAGCTTGACCGTTGCGCTCGGGCAAACCGTTCCAGCGCAGCACGCGGCGATTGCCGGTATCGGCCACCCACAAACGTGCGACGTCCCAATACACGCCGTACGGCCAGTACAAGGTGTCGGCATTCGGCGTATCCATGCCGCGGTTGATCTGCGCGTTCGAAAAATCATTTTGGCCGAGCACGCAATCTGCCGGTTGATGACTGGAACGCGGCGCGCGAAACCAGATCAGCACGCGATGATTCCACGCATCGGCGATTGCCAATCCGTCGCCGCACGCACACGCGCCGGTCGGCACGTTCATGCTGTGCGCGTTCACCTCGGCATGCGCGTTGCGGCCTTCCGCGGCAAAGTTCGGCTGGCCGATCAACCAGTCGGCGGGCGTGCCATCGCGCTGCGGAATTTTTTTCCAGCCGAGCAAGCGATGATGGCCGCTGTCGGCGATCCATAACGCGCCATCGGCGGTGATCGTTGCGCCACGCGGGCCGAACAAGGTATCGGCAGCGGGCACGATCGAGGTCGCGGGTGCGGCATTGATACCGATGATTTTTGGTTCGCCGCCAAGCACGACACGCGCACCGCGCGGATCCAGCGCGGGCGACGATGCCATGCGTTGCCGCGGCGGGGCCAAGGAGACGCGTGTGACATCGACAGTCATGATGTCATCCCGCCGATTTCACCGCGACACGGCCATCGCGCACACGCACCGCGTGCACGACCAGCTGGACTTCCGGCACGGTCAGGCATTCGCCGGTATCGAGGCGATATTTGAATGCGTGATACGGACACTCGATCACGCCTTCGGCAACATTGCCGCCGTCCAGCGGCATGCCCATGTGCGCACAGGAATTATCGAAGCAGCTCACTTGGTCGTGATCGCGATACAGCAGTATTTCGCGGTCGCCGAGCTTGTGCGTATGGATCTGGCCGAGGCTCAGTTCGTCGAGTGCGCAGACATCGATGAATCCGGCATCGCTTTCGCGCGCGAACGGGCTGATGAAATGCAGCGGAATCGTCTTGGCGCTGCTGAGTCCGCGGACTTGAACCACGCGCACAATTTCGGGGGCGTGTTCCTTGATCGCGCGCTCCACACCTTCGCTGAGGGTTTGTCCTGACGCCGGGCACCCTTGGCACGCGCCGGTCAGCCGCACTTCAACGGTATCGGGTGGTTTTACGGCGACCAGTTCGACGCCGCCGCCGTGCTGCGCGAGCATCGGCTCGACGGCAATCAGGGCGGCGCGCACACGCGTTTCGAGCGGATCGCGCACGAGTCCATGCAGGCGCAATACGCCGAAGACGATCGGATCTTGCGCGACTTCGCGCAGGCGCAATGCAGCGGCGGGATCTTCGCGCAATCCACGCACCAGACGCAGCAGTGCCTCGCGATGCAGCGCTTCGATCGCGAGCTTGAATCGCTCCAGTATTGCCTGTTGTTCGGACGGCCACGCCTGGCCGATCGCCTCCAGCGCCGCAACATCGCCCGCGAGCACCGCCAGCTGCTGCGCGGCGTTGTCGTGGATGCTATTGCTGGCGGCGGCTGGCATGGACTTTCCGGCGCTAGTTGTATTTCAGATTGCGAAACAGATACGGCATCAGCGCACCGCCGAGCAGACCGCCGAGCAAGGCGCCCAGCCAGAGATTCACGTACAAAACGAGGGCGATGATTACCGCGATCGTGACCACAAATCCGAGCAGCCACAAACCCAGCACCGTGGTGTTATCGCGAAACAATTGGCCGCGCAAAAACAGCTTCATCGAATCCAGCACCATGTTGAACATCGATATGATTCCTCAGTGCGTGCGGAAGATGAAATACAGCGCGACGGCAACGGCTGCCGGCACGGTCGAGGTCAGGCCGTAGAACGCACCCATCATGCCGGCGAGCTGCTTGCCGAGATCCTTGCCGCCGATGATCAGTCCACTCAGCGCACCGCCCGCGGCGCCCGCGACAATCACTACGACTACCAACAACAACGTC
>JANXUW010000087.1 GCA_025351985.1 Pseudolysobacter sp. | reverse complement strand
GTTCTGACGCAAGCACGCTCGCGAAATCCGGGGAATCGATTTCTGCGTAGGGCGCAACATTGCATTTTCCCCAAATTCAAGCGCCGCTGCGTTGCGCAATCGGTTCCTGTTTTTCTTGAAGCTGGCGAACATCAGTTTTGCCGGATATGATCGCGGCGCCGGTCTTAACTTATTTTCATCCGGCGGCCAGGGGAAACCAATCAAACAATATGATCTACGCCTGCGGTTTGCCGCGTCGGGGGTAAGGCCGTGGCGTTTCCGTTGTTGCTGACTACCTTGCATCTGCCGATGGTTACTGGTCGATAAAAGCAACTGGCGCCGGGCATCGTTGGGAAGTTATTCAAAGCATTGACCGAACTTTGCGCACGATCGCCCAGCACGCTTTCGTCGATTCGACATCAAAACCGGTATTCGTTTTTTCAGGGGGAGTAACGAAATGAAAGGCACTTATCGTATGCAGCGACATCCATTGGCGCTGGCGCTCGGCACCGCATTTGCGCTGCACGGCGGCAACCTGTTTGCTGCCGATATCGAGATCACACCGCCGCCTGCCGGCAATGTCGTGATCAAGGACAGCACCGGCGCGATCGCGCGATTTGTCGTTGATCCGAGCGGCGCTGTCAGCATTAGCGGCCTGCCGAGCGCGGCGCAGGAAAACTCCCCGGTTTGTTTCAATACCGGCACCGGACAACTTGGCACGTGTCCGCTGCAAATCGCCGGCCCGATCGGCGCCACCGGGCCGATGGGTAATACCGGCCCAACCGGTTCAGTCGGCGCAATTGGCGTTACGGGCTTGCAAGGCATTCAAGGTATCACCGGCGTTAGCGGCGCTACTGGCATCAGCGGCGCGACCGGCAGCACCGGCGCAACCGGATCCATCGGTGCGACTGGCGCGACTGGAGCCGGTGCGACGGGGGCGACCGGTGTGGTCGGCAATACCGGCGTAACAGGACCCACCGGTGCAATAGGTGTAACGGGCGCCAGCGTCACCGGTGCAACGGGATTCAGCGGGGCAATCGGTTCGACCGGCGTGACGGGCGCGACCGGCAATACCGGCAGCATCGGACTGACTGGCGCAACCGGCGCTACTGGAGCGGGTGTTACCGGCGCGACCGGCGTCAGCGGCTTCACGGGTGCGACAGGCAATATCGGCAACACCGGGCCGGCCGGAGCGACAGGCGCCACCGGCGCCGGCGTCACGGGGGCAACAGGATCGGCGGGATTCACTGGTGCGATCGGAATCACCGGTCCGACCGGAGCAATCGGTGCCACGGGGGCTGGCGTCACTGGCGCGACGGGCATCATTGGATCTACAGGAATCACCGGAGCGACCGGAAACCTGGGCGCCGCAGGTGCGACCGGAGTTAAAGGGAGCACCGGTGCTACGGGTGCCACCGGAGTGGGTACGGCGGGTGCTACAGGTGCAACCGGCACAGCCGCCGCGGGTGCGCTGTTGCGTGATGCAAACGGTGTAGCGTTGGGCACAATCCTGACGATGGGAACGCCGGGTAGTGCCGGTTCGACCAATACGATGTGGGTCTACACTTCGACGAAACATCTGGTCGGTATTACCATGGCGGGCGCAATTACAACGACCAGTCCGTTGTACTACACCGGGCTGAACTGCACCGGTAACGCTTATCTCAACAGCGGCAGTGCTACCGCAGGCGCCACCAGCTACGCGAAAAACGTCTTGTATTCGCAAAAGAATTTGCAGGTCTACGCGCTCGCCAACGCCAATGCGAACGGACAGGCAACATCAGTGGCTCCGAGCCCGACTTATCAGTCGCAGGAAAACAACGCCGGCGTATGCGCCAACACGGTGCCGACCAATGCGGGATTCCTCATGACGCCCGTGACGATGGCGACGATTGGTTTGCCAGCGGCGGGCACCACATCGGTTGCTGTGCCGCTGCAATTTCCGTGATTGGTCGAAGCACATGACGTTTTGATATTGATTGATTCCGGCAATTTTGATGTGACACCTGTGCGGCCAACTATGCGCAGGTGTCACTGAGAATCCAATCCAGAAAAACGTTTTAGTATCTCGTCAGTTCAACTCGCTGCACTACGCCGGTTTGACTTTTGGTGGGTGCTGATGCCCGCCAGCACATGCGCCAGCACGCCATCGGTGAAGCGCGTATCCAGCGCAGCATGCCCGACCAGCAGGCGATAGAACACCGGCGCATAAATCAGATCGAGCACGACCTCAATATCGATATCGGCGCGGATCTCATGCTGGGCGATCGCGCGTTCGACAAAGCGGCGTCCTTCATCGCGTCGCGCCAGAATGAAGTGGTTGCGGAAGACCTTCGATAGCTCGGTATCCGCTTCGCTCGCGGCGAGAACCGTGGCGATATTGCGTCCCATGCGAGTCGCAAATACCGCGATGATGTCGGCCAGTTGCCGGCGTAAATCCGCCACGCCGCTGGGTGTTTTTCGGCGGTTGGAAACCTTGGCTGGAACTTCCAGCATCGCCGCCATCGCTACCGCCAACGCGTTCGGCCAGGTCCGATAAATCGTCGGCTTGCCGACTCCTGTGCGCAACGCGATGCCTTCCATCGTGACCGCAGCGATACCGCCTTCTTCCAGCATCGAACGTGCCGCCGTCAGGATCGCGTTACGCGCCGCGGCACTGCGCGGACGGCCGCGTGCATTCGCTGCGCTCGGCGTTGTCGGTGACTGCTGCTTGACAAGAGATGATTTTTTCATAATATTACGTTACGTATCGTAACGATATTTTTTGGTTCGGTCAAATCCCGCGCGGCTCAAAAGCGGTGCGATCATCAAGCGACGAACTTTGGAGAGTGCCATGACAAACGTCAAATCGATTCCCGATGGATTCCATACGCTCACGCCGTACATCGTTGTGCGGGATGCCGCGAATGCGATCGCGTTTTATCGCGATGCTTTCGGCGCGGAAGAAATTTATCGCCTGATCGAGCCGGGCGGCAAAGTGGGACATGCTGAATTGCGTATCGGCAACTCGATGTTGATGCTGGCCGATGAGTATCCGGATTTCGGTGCGTTGAGTCCCCCCAGCATCGGCGGCTCGCCGGTGAAACTACATCTGAGCGTCGCCGATGTCGACGTATCTTTCGCGCGCGCGATCGCTGCGGGAGCCACGATATTGCGTGCGGTCAAGGACGAGTTCCATGGCAATCGCATGGGCATGCTGGTCGATCCTTACGGTCATACCTGGTCGCTTGGCACGCAGATCGAGCAACTCACGCCAGAAGAAATGCAGCGCCGTTTTGCTGCAGCGTTCGAGTAACGGAAAAACGTGCGCCGGTCGTTGCTGCCGCAGCTTTCAGACGTCGGTTTGCCGACTCAGCCAATCCACTGCGCCACGGCCGGCCAAACGTCCGCTGGCGAAACATGCAGTGAGCAGATAACCGCCGGTCGGTGCTTCCCAATCGATCATTTCCCCAGCGCAGAAAATGCCGGGGCGCGCGCGCAGCATCAGGTTTTTATCGAGCGCATCGAATTTCACGCCGCCAGCACTGCTGATGGCTTCGGTGATCGGGCGAGTACGTTGCAGTATCAGCGGCAACGATTTGATCCATGCAGCGAGTTTGTGCGGGTCAGCGAAATCACCCTTCGGCACGACTTCGTAAAGCAAACCCGCTTTCACGCCTTCGATGCCGACTTTGCGCCGCAGATGCGTCGCCAGCGAACGATTGCCACGTGGCTGGGCGAGGTCGTGATTTAATCGTTCGAGATCGCGGTCCGGCGCGAGATCGATACGAATTTCGACGTTGCCGTGCACCGTGATCGTATCGCGCAGCGGGGCCGAAAGTGCGTAGATCAAGCTGCCTTCGATACCTTGGGCGGTGATGACAAATTCGCCGAGTTGCGAATGCAGCTTGCTCTGATGATCGACAAAAGAAACCCGCACCGTCTTGAGCGGATGGCCGGCGTGACGTGACGCAAAATGCGCGCTCCAGTCCAACTCGAAACCGCAGTTGGACGGCCGCAGCGGTGCGATGTCGACCGGCATTTCCTGCAGCCAGTTTTGCCACGCGCCATCTGAGCCAAGCTCCGGCCAACTGCCGCCGCCCATCGCCAGAATTACCGCATCCGCTGAAACCAGATGTTCGCCATCGGCGGTAGAAAATCGCAGCGCGCCGCTATCGTGCCAGCCGATGCAGCGATGGTGTACATGAAATCGCACGCCGCTTTCGCGCAATCGCCGCACCCAGCCACGCAGTAATGGAGCGGCCTTGAGATCGCTCGGAAATACACGGCCCGAACTGCCGACAAAAGTCTCCACACCGAAGCCGTGCGCCCATTCGCGTAACGCGGCCGCATCGAAAGATTGCAGCCAGTGTTCGACCTCGGCATGACGTGCGCCATAGCGCATCACGAACTGCGCGAACGGTTCGGCGTGAGTGAGATTCAAACCGCCTTTGCCGGCCAGCAGAAACTTGCGCCCGACCGAACCCATCGCATCGAACACATCGACCTGCAGGCCCGCCGCACAAGCCGTTTCGGCAGCCATCAAGCCCGCCGGCCCGCCGCCGATCACGGCGAGATTTTCAGCAGCTCGGTTTTTCATGCTGCTTTACTTGGCACTCGAAAATTACAAACGCGCGTGTGGCGTAAGCAATAACATCGGCATGTGGACAACGCCGATTTATTTACTTCGCGGGCCCGAAAGATTTCGACTGCTTCTTCGCATTTTTTTCCAGGCGCTTTTCCTTCATGGTCTTTTCCGGTTTCTTCTTGGTGTCTTTCTTTTGTTCCATGCCCTTGGCCATTTTTTCTCTCCTCGTGGATTGATGGGAGGCGCGTCGAATCGGTCGATCGCGCCGTAGTTCCTAGATACACATTATTTTGCGATAACGCTAGTGGGTTGACGCGGATTCGGGTTTTCCGCGCGTGTCAGCAGGGTGATGATTTCATAGTGCGTGGTGTGCGGAAACATGTCGAGCACGCGCGCGCGCGCGAGTTCGAAACCGGGCATCTGCGCGAGGTCGCGAGCGAGCGATTCGGCATTGCAGCTCGAATAAATCAGCGATTTGGCGCTCGATGCGTCGATCCATTCGCATAACGATTTGCCGATGCCGCGGCGCGGCGGATTGACGATCACCAGCTCGGGTGCGGTTTGATTGCCGCGAACAAAATCTGTCGCGTCAAGTGCGCGAAATTGCACGTTCTGCAGACCGAGTTCGTCGCGACTGCGCGCGGCGCTGATGATTGCTTCGGCGCTGGTTTCGATACCCGTCACGTGGCGCACGCCATCGGCGCAATGCAAGGCAAAACCGCCGACGCCGCAAAACAAATCCCACAGCGAGGCCGGCGCGAGTTCCTCGGTCCATTCGCGTGCCTGCGAGTACAGCTGCGCGGCAACTGCATCGTTGGTCTGGAAAAAACTTTGCGGGCGCAGATGCAGCGGCAGACGATTCAACTGCATCGTCAAATGCGTATGCGAGCTAAGCAGGATTTCGCGCTCGCCTTCGAAAATCGCCTTGTGCTCGGGCTGCAGGTTGATCGAGATCACGCGCAATTGCGGCAGCATCGACTGCAACGAGGGCAGATGTTTGCGCATGCGCGCTTCGGCTTCCTGCGAGCGCAGCACAAAACGCAGCATCAGTTCGCCGGAGTGTTGCGCCAAAGTCAGCAGGATATATTTGAGCTCACCGCGCCGCGCGGCAAGATCGTAGGGAGCGATATTCGTTTGTGTGATCCACGCGGCAATCGGCGCGAAGGCCGCACTCAGTTCGGCGGGATAGAGCGGGCAATCGCTCAGGTCGATGCCGTGCCCGCTTGCATCGACAATGCCGAGCAACGGTTGCACGACGCTGCCACTGACGACCATCTTGGCCTTGTTGCGAAAGCCGGCTTCGCGGCTCGCGACCGACGGTAGCCAAGTGACATCAGCATGCGCGTGCAACGCCTCGCGACAATGCTTTTCCTTGGCGGCGAGCTGCATCGCGTACGGCTGCTCGATCTGCGAACACGAGCGACACGATCCCGCTTGGTAATAATTGCACAACATCGAGAAATCCGTGGCCGATACAAGCGCGCTGAATCGCGTTACACGAGTTCGGCGTGCTGCAGCTCGCTTTTCAGGTAGGCGTAATAGATCGGTGCGGCGACGATCCCGGCCGGTCCGAATGCGGCTTCCATCACCAGCATCGCGAGCAACAACTCCCAAGCCTTGGCGCTGATCTGCGCGCCGACGATGCGTGCGTTGAGAAAATATTCGAGCTTGTGGATGAGGATCAGAAACACCAGTGCGGCCACGGCCACCCACAGCGAAACCGAAAGTGCTACCGCAACGATCAGCGTATTCGAAATCAGGTTGCCGACGACCGGCAATAATCCGACGACGAACGTCAACGCCACGAGGGTTTTGCTGAGTGGCAAATGGATGTCCAGAATCGGCAATACGCCAAGCAGGAAAATCGCGGTGAACAAGGTGTTCAACAGCGAAATCTTGATCTGCGCGAATACGACATTGCGGAATGCCGTGGCAAAGCGCGTACAGCGCGCGATCAACGCAGACGACAGCGGACGCCACGAACGTTGCTGATGTGAATGATCGAGTGCGATCAGCGCGCCGAGAATCATGCCGATCAGGATGCTGATGAAAATACGCACGGCTTCCTTGCCGGCGAATTGCAGTTCGGCGACGTGCGCGCGTAGCCACTCCATCACCGCGAGGCGAAAGTCCTCGACGCTGTCAGGCAAGCGATCGACGATGAACGGCGGCAACTGCGCGCGTGCGCGATCCACCACCAGCATTACCTTGTCCATCAGCGCGGCGGGATTGCCGGCCTCACCGCGAAAATACGATACCGCAGCGAAAATCAGCCACGTCAGCAAGCCGATCACGAGCACGCCGAGCAGCGCTACCGCCAGCCAGCGCGCGCGTTCGCCCGGCAGGCGCTTCTGCAATAATGGCGTAAGCGTATCGACCAGCTCGTACACCAGCAGGCCCGCCAGCAGCGCCGGTAGCAGTTGCAGCACGATGACCGCCGCGAGGGCGACAGCGGCAAGCATCCAGCTCGCGAGCGTGACTGGAAAATTCTGTGGGGTCATGGGGATTTTTTCTGGCTTGATGGCAGTCGTCATGCGTACTCACACTATACCGGATCGCCGAATATCGGCCTGACAACGCGAGGCCAAGACTCTGAAATGTGAGCCGCGTCGTCACGGTGCCATCGCTTGGTTCATGGCAGACTCGTTACAGTCGAATCGGAATTATTTTTTGATGAAATTTCTTTCATGCCGTAACTCTACCAAAGCGCAGTGGCTTGGTCTGTGCGTATCCTTGTTTCCGCTGGCATTCGCGTCGCCGGCGATAGCCGCGGGAAATGCAGCAGACTGCAAGACGATAGTCAATGATTCGCAGCGGCTGGCGTGTTACGACGCGCTCAGCGGACATGCGGATGCCGGGGGCAAACCATCGACAAATGCTACTGCAGCGCAAACTGTCGACGCTACAAAATCGTCCGCGGAAAAACCCAAGGGCGAGCAGGGGCTGCCACCCCCGGTGCCCGAATATGCACCGATTGGGCGACTGGTTTCGCAGCACTGGGAACTCGATCCCGACGAGAAAAACGGCCTGTTCCACTTCGTCACGCATCACGCCAATTACGTCCTGCCCGGCGTGTACAACGACAACGTCAACAATCATCCGTATTCGCCGACGCACGAGGCGGCGAATCCCGATCCGGGCGGTTATCAGAAAGAAGAACTCAAGTTTCAGGTCAGTTTCAAGACCAAGATTCTCGAAGACATTCTGTTCGGCCACGCAGATCTCTGGGCGGCCTACACGCAGCAGAGCAACTGGCAGGTCTACAACAGTGCGGACTCGCGCCCGTTTCGCGAAACCAATTACGAACCCGAAGCAATTCTGGCGTTCCCGACCAATTACGATTTGTTCGGCCTGCACGGACGTTTCATCAACCTTGCGTTCGATCATCAGTCGAACGGTCAGGCTGATCCGCTCTCGCGCAGCTGGAATCGCGTGTATGCGCAGATCGGATTCGACCGCGGCGATTTTGCGCTGCAGTTCCGCCGCTGGTGGCGTCTCAGCGACAAGACCGATGACAATCCGGACATCACGCATTACCTCGGCCACGGTGACCTCGTTGCCGCATACAAACGCGACGGCAACATGTACATCTTGACCGTGCGCAACAATCTCGACAGCGATCACAACCGCGGCGCCGTAAAGCTCGACTGGACGTTTCCGCTGTATCTGAACCTGAAGGGTTACGTGCAATTGTTTTCGGGCTACGGCGACAGCCTGATCGACTACAACCATCGGCAGAATACCGTCGGCCTCGGTGTGATGCTCACCGATTGGTTGTAAGTCCCCAGCTCAAACTTGGGACATTGAGCACACCACGCCGGGCGCACTTCGCGCATGGTGCTGATTCTTTGCTCGTCATTCCCGCGCAGGCGGGAATGACGGCGTAGTTCAGGTGCTTCTGCAGGTTATTTCGCCGATTCCACCGCATCCAGATGATCGAAATTCAACATCGCGTTGAACACCAGCGCGTAGCTGCCGATGGTCTCGCCGCGCCAGATCGGATTGTTCGCAAACAGCAGTGTGTGGCCGTGACCGAGACGCGCATCCACCACCGCCGCACGTTGCGCCAGCGCACCACCGCCTTGCAGCAGGCCTGAGATCAGCAGGTCGTCCGCATCGGCGAAACGCACGATGGTTTTCGGCTGCTGGTTGGTCGGGATCGCAAACGGATTATTGCGCAGCTGCTGTGCGTTCAAGGTCAGCGCTTCCCACGGCTTGGCCGAGGGCAGGGCCGGTGTCTCGGCATCGCTGCGGGCTTGTACCGTATCGGCTTCGTTCGGGCCGCCGCGTCCGGTCGGGCGCTTGTAGTCCTTGGCGTTGCTGATGCCGTCGTTGCCGGTGATCTGGTTGCTCAGCGTGAACGACAAGCCGTTCGCACTGTAGATCGAGAGATTCTTGCCGTAGCCGAAGGCGATCGGGCTGGCGGCATCGACGATTTCCGCGCCGAGCACGCTGCCGACGACACGCACATCTTTCGCCGATGCGACGAACACGCCGGGCGCGAGGCCCATGTCGATGGCAAATTTCGCGCTGTCTTCCGAGGTGACGAACAGGCCGCCTTGCTCGATGAATTTTCGCAGATGCGCCACGCCGGCGCCGCCGAGGCCGGGACGGATGTCATCGGTGCTGTCGATGTTGCCCATGTTCGGCGTCAGCGCCGTGGTTTTCCACGGCATGACATTGCCCCACATCGGCAGGCCGTCGACGATCAGTTGCGAGCTGTCCACACCGACCGGCCCGAACAGGATCACGTCGTACTTGCGTCGCAGATCGTCTTCGCGTGCAACCGTCTGCGTGTTGATGTAGCTGTACGGCACCTTGAGCTTGTCCAGCGCCATGCGCCACCAGCCTTCGGTCTGCGTGCTCAGCCACGTGTGCATGAGGGCGATGCGCGGCGCACTCAGGCGATGCGTCGCCACGTTCGGCGCACTGTTCAGCGCATAGGCTTGCAGGCCGAGTTCGGTGAGGCTGTCGGCGAAGGATTTTCCGCTCATGCCGCGCACGATCAAAGCGCCGGCGTTGAAATGCCGACCGTTTGCATCGAACGCTTTTTCGGCGACCGTGATATCCGCGCCCTTGAACGCATAACGCAAGGTGATCAGCGCGATATCGGCGTGGTTGTCGATCACATGAATATTGCCGTCGCCCTGCACGCCGCCGGGCGCGGTGATCGTGCCCGCAACGGCTTGCGCCGCGACGCCGAGAATATTCGTATCGACGACGCGCACGACTTCGGTACCGAACTGATCGCCCATCGACCAGCCGGTATCGTCGTAGGGATGTTTCTGCGCATCTTCCGGCGCCCAGTATTGGCGATCAAGCAGGGCGTCGGCGATACGCGAATACGGTTGATCCATGCGCACGATGTAGCTGCCTGCGGCAAAATTCCGCGCGATCAGTTTCGGCTTGGTGTCTTTCGCCGTATCGGCGGATTTTTCCTTGGATCCGGCAGTTCTATCGTTCGATTTGTTGTCGTCTTTCTTTTCCGGCGGCGCGATCACTTGCGCCGTGAATGCGCTGCCGGCGCGCTGGATTTCGACATGCTGCAATTGCAGAATGCGCAGCAATTCCGCCTGCGCGCCGAGGTGTGCATCCTCGGCCGAAAGCACGTAGGCCGCCGGCCCGCCGTTCGCCGGTTTCTCGATCGAACGCTTGCTCTTGCGATAGAAATTCTGCAGAAACTGCTTGCTGTTGTCTGCGAAATAATTCAGCGTGCTGAGCAGCGCAGTCTGTGTGTAGTTGTTGTTGTTGCGCTGCGACCAGGTGACTTTCGCGAGCGGCGGATTCTGCCGATACCAGGTACGCGAATATTCGTCCGGCGAGAGGATGCGCTCCTCGGTATCCGCGCCATGATTGCCGAAGGTTTCATACAGCCGGCTGATGCCGTTATGCATCGCTGCGATGAACATCAGATAGCCCGGGCTCCAGGTATCGAAATCGCCATGCGTGAACACGCCGGGCATGCCGAACTGGGTCATCTGCTGCACATTGTCCCAGCCGAGCTGCTGCCACTCGTTGGTCAGGATCGGATCGACCCACGCGTTGTACGGACCATCGCCGATGGTGTTGTCGTACAGGAACGGCACCGATTCATGCAGGTCGTGCAGCACCTGCGCATGCCAACCGACGTAGGTGTTCATCACGTTGCGCGTGAGGTTCAACGTCATGCCCATCGCATCGCGATTATTGTCGTGCGCGACGTAATGGCCCCAATACAAAAGCGGCGGATGGTTTTCGCCGGGATGGGCACGATGCCAGTTGTACAGGTCGACCATGCGATCGCGCCCGTCCGGTTCCACTACCGGCGTGATCAGCGTGATGACGCGGCTGCGGATGCCCTTGATGTAGGGCGCATCGTCGACGACCAGGCGATAAGCGAGTTCCATCAGCGACGTCGGTGCGCCGGTCTCGGTCGAATGGATGGCGCCCGTGAGGTAATACACCGGTGTGGTTTTTGCGACCAACGCCGAAGCTTTTGCATCGTCCATGCCGATCGTGCGCGGATCGGCGAGCTGAGCCAGGCGCGCATCGTTGTCCTTGAGATCGGCGAGCAAAGCTTCATCGGCGATCGCGACGGCGATCATCTCGCGGCCTTCCTCGCTCTTGCCGATGCTGAATACCTTGACGCGCGGCGAGCTTTCGGCGAGCAGACGGAAATAACGATACACGTCTTTCGTATACGGCAGCATGTTCGGCGCACCGGACACATCGCCGAGCACTTTAGCTGGCGTGGGTACGGTGGCGGATGCCGGCAAGTAATTGGTCAGCGCCGAGTTGAACATCGTCGCCGTGGTGTATTCGTTGATTTTCTTCGTATAGGCCTCGTCCACTTTTTGCTGCGGATCGCGTGCGTAATGGTCGAGGGTACTTTCGGGATCCGCGCTAGCGGAGGCAGCGGCCAGCGACAGGCCGCAGAAAATCAGACAACGCGTGTAGTGCAGCATGGCATCCCCGGAGTTGGAAAATAGAGTGACTCGGACAACATCGATATTGAACATCAAGTCAACTCGACAGTTCGGCTTGATGCATCAAGCCTAGCGTTGAATCGGACGCTTGTCATCGGCGATAAGTCACGACTGCGACGAGTGCGCCAGCAACGATGTAGCCTGTTGGCTGACCGCCAGATATGGATCAGAATGCACACTAGGGCATGGCGCATGCCTGCCACTCAATAGTCATCGCGAGATCATGACGCGCAGAATCCCGCCGCTTTCGACCGAACAAATCGCGGCCTTCGTCGAGCTCGCGCGCGTCGGCAGCTTGCAGGCCGCGGCGCAAAGCCTGCATCTTTCTTCGGAAGGTTTGCGCGGTCGTATCCTCGCGCTCGAAAGTGCACTCGGCACCAGCCTGTACGAAAAGGAGCGTGGCCGCCGCGGCGATGTCGAGCTGACCGCCTCGGGCAAACGATTTCTGCAAAAGGCGGTGCGGTTTCTCGATCAGGCCCACGAGCTGACACGACTGTTCGAACCACGCCGCGAGACCAAGGAAATCCAGCTGATCGCCAGTCATTACCTGATGACCTACGTGCTGGTGGATGTCGTGCGCGAATTTCGCAAACAGTATCCCGACTACAACCTGCGCTTGTCGACACGCGCCGAGGCGCAGGTGATTTCGATGTTACTGAGTGAGGCGCACTGTGCGATCGGTGCGTGCACGCCGACTGATTTTCCGCGTGGTTTGCAGCATCATCCGTGGCGCAATGTCGGCTGGTGCCTGGCGGTGCCGCGAGCACATCGCTGGGCGAATGCCAACGCGGTATCGCTCGCGGAAATCGCTACTGAACCGCTGATCGTTTTCGAGCGTTTGTCGGCTGGGCGCCTGCATGTGCTGGAAACTTTTTTTGCGCTCGGATTGGAGCCGACGATCTATCTCGAAGCGACCTCGACACCGCTGATTCTGGCGATGGTTGACGCTGGCCTCGGTGTGGCGCTGGTGCCATCGCCGCCGTCAGACGCGGTCATGCGTGGCCTCGATGTCACCACCATCGCGGTGGTCGAACCGATCCGTCCGATCGAGACCGGCATATTTCTGCGTACCGAATGGCAGGACGAACCTGGCGTGCGCGCGTTGCTGGAATTGATCCTGGCTTGTGGCATCAGGTAGGTACGATACGACCTGCTGTAGCGCAGGGAATTTCGATTGCTTTGCAGCCTCCGCTGCCATAGGCTTCGCGCCGAGTAATTTCAACGCGCCGGCATGGCGTGTTGTTTCATTTTCCATTGACTAGGATTTTCATGCAGATCGCCGATCGTTGTGTTGCCAGTTTCCTTTACACCCTGACCAACGGTCACGGTGACGTACTTGATTCGTCGGTCGGCCGTGAACCGCTGACCTACCTGCAAGGCAAGGGAAATATCGTTGCGGGTCTGGAAAAAGCCATGGCCGGAAAAAGCGCCGG
>JANXUW010000064.1 GCA_025351985.1 Pseudolysobacter sp. | reverse complement strand
GGCGCCGACGACTTGCGCGAGCTGTTGCATCTGACGCAGTTGCCGAACGAGGAAGACCACGATTTCCATACCGCCGCCGGAATGATGATGGCGCAGTTCGGTCGCATTCCCGATGTCGGCGAATGGTTTATCTGGCGCAGTTTTCGTTTCGAGGTGGTCGATCTCGATGGCGCACGCATCGACAAGATTTTGATTTCGCGCGAAGGTGTCGCCGGCGCTCACGATGACGATGCGGTATCGCGGCGGCACTGAGTTCGCGAAATTCGTCTACTCTTTTTTGCTGCCCGCCAGTCGCGCCATGCGCTGCGCATCGTCGAAAATTCCACGCAGGATGCGCAACTCGCGCTGCTCCGGTTCGGCGCGCTGAAACAATCGCCGCAAACGGCGCTCGATGGTCACCGCAGCCCGGCCTTTGTGGAAATCGATATCGATCAAGGTCTGCGCCAGATGGGCGAAAAAATATTCCATTTCCGCGGCGGTGGCGAGCGGATCCGACTTCAGCGGCGGCGGCAATAATGCCATGCCCTGCAACGACGCGAGACGTAATTCGTAGGCCAGCACCTGCACCGCCTGCGCGAGGTTCAGCGAGCTGAAATCGGCCACGCTCGGAATATGCACGGCGGCATGACAACGCATGAGTTCTTCGTTTTCGAGACCCGAGCGTTCGTTGCCGAATACCAGCGCGACTTCATCGTCGGGCGGCGCGTGATGCAGACGTTCGGCGGCGGTGCGCGGCGAAATTTCCGGCAGCGGCACGCCACGCTGACGCGCGGTGCAGCCGAGTACGAGACGGCAGTCCGCAATCGCGCTCGCCAGATCCGGTACGACCACGATATTTTCGAGCACATCATCCGCGCCCGCAGCCAACGCCGTGACATCGGCGTGCGGGTAATGCAACGGCGCGACCAGCACGAGCCGCGCATGGCCCATCGTGCGCATGGCGCGCGCGGCCGCACCGATATTGCCGGGATGCGAGGTGCGCACGAGGACAAAACGGATATTGCTGGAAGCGAGGCTGGGACTGGTATTTTCGGGCATGGATTGACTTGATTTCATGGTTACGGTTCAGCCAGGAATTTGGCCCAAGCCGGTGAATTTGTTACCCTTGCGCGCCGCAGAGCCAAACACACCGCTTGCGGCCTTGTTCTTTTCCAGCCTGTCCACCCCGGAGTTTTGCATGTCCAGACCCGCCGTCAACGTTGCGGTACGCGCCGCGCGCGCTGCAGGAACCATCATCCTGCGTTATATGAATCGCGTGGAAGGTCTTGCCGTGGAAGAGAAAGCGCGCCACGACTACGTGTCCGAAGTGGATCGACTCGCCGAAGCCGAAATCATACGCGAACTCAAGCGCGCATTTCCGGGCCACGCGATGCTGGCCGAGGAATCCGGCGCACGCGGCGACTCGCGTTTTGTCTGGGTCATCGATCCGCTCGACGGCACGCATAATTATCTGCGCGGCTTTCCGCACTTCTGCGTCTCCATCGCGATGCTCGAAAACGGCGAACCGATGCACGCGGTGGTCTACGATCCGCTGCGTGACGAGCTGTTCACGGCGAGCAAGGGCGATGGCGCGTATCTCAACGACCGGCGCATGCGCGTGAGCAAACGCGAAGGTCTCGGCGGTGCATTGCTGGCTACCGGTTTTCCGTTTCGCCAGCGCCAGCATCTGCCGGCGCAACTCGACATGACGCGCGCGTTGCTGATCGATGCCGAGGCCGAGGATATCCGTCGCACCGGTTCCGCTGCACTCGATCTGGCGTATGTTGCCGCCGGACGTATGGACGGCTATTTCGAAATCGGCCTGAAACCGTGGGACATGGCCGCCGGTTGCCTGCTCGTGCGCGAAGCCGCGGGGCGTTATTGCGATTTCTCGGGCAACGACGGCATTCCCGAAACCGGCAATATCGTGGCCGGCAATCACTTCGTCGCCGCCGCGATCGTCAAGACCATCGCCCCGATGCTCACGCGCACGCTGCGCTGATCGACGCAAATTCAGTACCGATGCCGATCGTGTTTTCGGCAACAAATATTGTCGCGGAAATTAAATCCGTTTCAGTATTTTCTCGACGAATGTAATCCCAGTTTCACGCTAGAGAAATATCCCGCGTCTAGTTTAGAAGGCGAAGTGTCGTGCGCGGCACTCGCCATTTTATTCCATCGCGCGGGGTTGTATTTATGCGTAAGAAATTAGCGGTATCGATTGCACTGGCGATCGGCAGTCTGTTCCAGATCGGTGCATTGGCCGACACGGCGCAGTCCACGCCGACGAGCACGCCGATCAAACACATCGTCGTGATCTTCCAGGAAAACGTTTCCTTCGATCATTACTTCGGCACCTATCCGCACGCAGCGAATCTGGCGGGCGAACCGCCGTTCCATGCGCTCGGCAATACGCCCACCGTCAACGGCCTCAGCGGAACTTTGCTGACCAACAATCCGACCGCCCTGAACACGGCCAACGCCGACGGCGCCACCAATCCATTCCGCCTTTCACCGGCGCAGGCATCGACCGCGGATCAGGATCACGACTACACGCCGGAGCAACAAGCGCTGCATTTCGGCATGGTCGATTTGTATCCGGCCTTTACCGGCGCGGGCGGCACCGCGTCGGGCGCGCCGGCGCCAGCGAATTCGCCGGCGATATTCACCACCAGCGGCCTCGTGATGGGTTATTACGATGGCAATACGGTTACTGCGCTGTGGAACTACGCGCAATATTTCGCGATGAGCGACAACTCGTACAATACCGGCTTCGGACCGTCCACACCGGGCGCGCTGAATCTGATTTCCGGTCAGACCAATGGTGTCATCGCCAATCTCAACGGCACCGGCGACGAAACCGATGACGGCCATGGCGGCCTGACCGTCATCGCCGATCCCGATCCGATCGGCGACGTGTGCTCGCCACCGACCGCAAATCAGGTGACGATGGGCGGCAAGAATATCGGCGATGCCTTGAATGCCGCGGGCGTGACCTGGGGATTTTTCTCGGGCGGATTTGATCTCGGCGTGACCAACAGCAACGGCACCACGGGCTGCAGCCGCAGCACCACGTCGTCCGTGACCAACGTCAAGAAAAAAGACTACATCCCGCATCATCAGCCGTTCCAGTATTACGCCTCGACGGCCAATCCGACGCATGCGCGGCCGACCTCGCAAAATACGATCGGGCACGCCGGCGACGCCGCCAATCATCAGTACGACATCAATGATTTTTTTGTCGCCGCCGGTGCCAGCAATCTGCCCGCCGTGAGTTATCTGAAAGCGCCCGGTTATCAGGATGGCCATGCCGGATATTCCGATCCGATCGACGAGCAGCAGTTCGTCGTGCATGTGTTGAACTATCTGCAATCGTTGCCGGAATGGCGCGATACGCTCGTGGTGATCGCGTATGACGATTCGGATGGCTGGTACGACCACCAGATGCCGCCGATCGTGAACCAGTCCAGCGGCCTGGACGATGCCTTGACCGGCGCGAATGCGTGCGGCAACGGCCTGACCGCCCTGCCCGGCGTTCAGACGGGCGTAACGCACGCACAGGGACGCTGCGGCTACGGTCCGCGCCTGCCGCTGCTGGTGGTCTCGCCGTGGTCGAAGAGCAACTACGTCGATCACACGGTCACCGACCAGACGTCGATCCTGCGTTTTGTCGAGGACAACTGGCTCGGTGGTCAACGCCTCGGGCAAGGTTCGTTCGACAGCATTGCCAACCCGATCGACAACATGCTGGATTTCAGCAAGACCACGCCGAATCCGAAACTGCTGCTGGATATCACCGGCCAACCGCCGCGTATTCTGCAGAATATCGGCAAGCCGGTGGCAGTAGCGCAATAAGCTGTGTCACTTGCGTGACGCTGCAGTGGATCGGATTTTCTACAGCGTCACGCGATTTCACAGCCTCCAGCTCGTCATTCCGGCCTTCGTTGGAATGACGAGTTTTTTTTGCCCTCTGGAATCGAGTCGCGCATAACCCTCTCACCAAACCATCGCACCCAGTGATCATCACGCGTCGCCGATTTCTCCAGTCCAGCAGCCTTGTCGCCAGTGCATTTGCATTCGGCAATTTGAGTCGTGCACGCGCTCCGCTGACTGCTCGCGAAGTCGCGGTGCTCGATCCGAAAAATCTCAAACTGTTCGTCGATGCGCTGCCGATTCCTGCGATCGCACGCCGTGCCGGAATGCGTGCGAGCCCGACCTACGCCGCGCTGCAGATTCCGTATTACCGCATGGAAATGCGCGCGCTCGAAACGCAAGTACATCGCGATCTGAAACCCACACGTTGCTGGGGTTACGGCGGCAGTATGCCCGGCCCAACGATCGAGACACGCAGCGGCGAAGGCCTGCTGGTGGACTGGATCAACAACCTGCCGCAACAGCATTTCCTGCCGATCGATCACAGCATCCACGGTGCCGAAGCCGAGCTGCCGGAAGTGCGCACCGTTGCGCATGTGCACGGCGCACGCGTGCCGCCCGAGAGCGACGGTTATCCCGAGCTGTGGTTCATACCGGGCAAGTCCGCGCTATACCACTATCCGAATGCGCAGGACGCCACCACGCTGTGGTATCACGACCACGCGCTCGGCATTAATCGCCTGAACGTCTATGCCGGTTTGTTCGGCACGTTCCTGATCCGCGACGCGATCGAGGACGCGCTCAACCTGCCGCGCGATGAATGCGAAATTCCACTGCTATTGTGCGATCGCATGTTCGATCTACAAGGACAATTGCATTACCCGGTATCTGCGGATGCGAAGTCGCCGTGGATTCCCGAGCTGTTCGCCAATGCCACATTGGTGAACGGCAAACTGTTTCCGTACCACGACGTGACCCCACGCAAATATCGGCTGCGTATCGTGAATTGCGCGAATGCGCGTTATTTCCATTTGTCGCTCGATAACGGCCAGCCATTGCAGCAGATCGGCTGCGATCAAGGTTTGTTGCCGGCGCCCGTGCCAGTAAAAATGTTGTCGCTCGCGCCGGGCGAACGCGCGGATTTGATCGTCGATTTTTCCGCGCACGGCGGTACACAGATCGTACTGAAAAACGACGTGCTGCCGCTGCTGCAATTTCGCGTCAGCAAAGCCGCCGTGAAAGATACCAACGTACTGCCGGCGTTATTGCGAGCGGTGCCGAAGCTGGCCGAATCGGCCTCGGTAAAAACGCGCGATCTCACGCTTGAAGAAATCGACGACCTGGTCAGCGATCCGGTGTCGCTATCGCTCAATGGCAAGCATTGGTGCATGCCGGTGACCGAGGATCCGGTAATCGACACGATCGAAACCTGGAACCTGATCAACCTCACCGACGACTCGCACGCGATGCATCTGCATCTCGTGCGTTTCCAGATTCTCGATCGCCGCCGTTTCGATACGTTTCTGTACCAGACAAAAAAAATCATGCGCTACACCGGCCCGGCAATTCCGCCCGAAGCCAACGAAGCCGGCTGGAAAGACACCGTGCGTGCCGATCCCGGCATGGTCACGCGCATCATCGCGAAATTCGAGGGTTACACAGGTCGGTATGTCTGGCACTGTCATATCCTCGAACACGAGGACAACGAAATGATGCGGCCGTTCAATGTGATTGCGACGCCGGTTGCTGACGTATCCTGACCATCAGGGTTAGGCGGATGTCTGCGGGTTTGGCATCTCGGCTTGGGTGATAACGAATGGCGCGTATTATTCGGTGATCCAGCAAAATAGCGCTTGACCCTCACGCAACGTCAGGCCGCAGCATGGCGCTGCCCGCAACCGGAAACAGCACGATGACGTTGTACACCGTCAGCCAGATCGCCCGACGCACCGGCCTGACCGTGCGCACGCTGCACCATTACGAAGCCAAGGGATTGCTCAATCCCGCGGCTCGCAGCGGCGCCGGTTATCGCCTGTACGGATCGTATGAACTGTTGCGTCTGCAACACATCGTATCGCTGAAAATGCTTGGATTTTCGCTTAAGGAAATCCTCGCTTGCCTCGATGTCGAAGCGCCCTCGTTAGCCGAGGCGCTTGCGCGTCAGGTCGACCGATTGCGGGAAGTGGTCGTCCGCCAGCAGGAACTTCTGCGTCGTCTGGAGCGCATCGCGCAACAGGCGATCAATGGCGAGACGATCGATAGCGAAACCCTGCTCAACAGCATCGAGGCCAGTACGATCATGGAAAAATATTTTACGCACGAACAGTTGGAAACGATCAAACAACGCGGCGATACGCTCGGACCCGAACGAATCAAGGCAGTCGAACAATCGTGGCCGCACGTGATTGCCGGCATGCAGGCCGCGCTCACGCTGGAGAAAGACCCGGCCAGCGAGGAAGTGCAGTTGCTCGCACGACGCTGGCGCACATTAGTGCGCGAGTTCACGGGCGGCAACGCGGAAATTCAGCGTTCGATGAACACGATGTTTCGGGAAGACGCCGCTACGATGCAGGCAAAAACCGGCATCGATCCCGCACTGATGGCGTACGCCAGCAAGGCGATCAGTTTGCTGAGGGATTGAGCAAAAACATCGGTAATGATGCAATCGGCACCATCACCGACACCCTCACTGAGTTTGACGCGCTGCTGTGATAATAGCGGGTAACGCATTTTCATCGACGCGTATGACGCTATCGCGTTTCTCTGCAATCAGCTTGGGTGCGGCTCCCGAATTATCATAAATCCACGCACGATCTGCATGCTCCAAAAACCAGGGCAATTGGTCGAGTGATCTAGCGTGGCGTTCGATGATTTTGTGCTCGGGCACGGCATGACCGCCTTTTGCCACTCTCAAGCGTACACGCTCGATATTGCGTTGCGGCGAGTCGAGCAAGACATAGATCAGGCGAAACTCAAAATCGCGCTGTTTGGCCTTCTCTACCAGACGCCGATATTTCGGCGTGGACAGAACGGTCTCTACACCGACGGTTTGGTGTGCGTCCAGCGATGCATCCAGCCAGACCTCAATGCGCTGGACAGCGGCAAGGTTTGCCTCTCGCAAAACCAAGCCTTCAACATCGCGGATTCTTGCGGTCAGAAGATCGGGATTGATAATCCAGACGGAGTGACCAACATCCTCGATGCTGAGGTCGGTATAAACACTGCTTTTGCCAGACCCGTTAGGGCCGGCAAAGATGAAAAGAACGGGTCGATCAGCCTTTGCGACGGACACGATCAGTGAAGCCTACCGTGGCCTTGTTGTCCTTGCGTGCTTTGCTCACATTCTTGGCAAAGACATCGCGAAGCTCGCTGCCGAAGCTGCGGCTGTCGACGTCGATGGTGCGTATCGTGATCAGCTGTCCGCTGGCATCGCGGACACGCTTGATCTTGCCGCCTTTTCTCGCGGTAGTTTCAAGACGTCCAATTACTATGGTAGCCATTACCCGCTCCTACTTGCGCGCAACTATTGTAACGCATCGCACAAGCAGATCGAGAACCCCCGTTTTACGGACGGCGCGCGAGCTCGGCGTTGTCTTTGCTGGCTGGCATCAGATCCTGTTTCGATACACCGAGCCAGAGCAGGATCGGGTTGGCGAAGAAGATCGACGACAGCGTACCGACCACGATACCGATGATCATCGTCAGCGCAAATCCGTGCACGACCGGGCCGCCGAAGAAATACAGCGCGACCATGGTGATGCCAGTGAATGCGGCGGTGATGATGGTACGCGACAGGGTCGAGTTGATCGCCTTGTTGAGCACTTCGACCGGCTCAGCCTTGCGGCTGGAACGGAACAATTCGCGCACACGATCGAACACCACCACTTTATCGTTGATCGAATAACCGACTACCGATAGCACCGAGGCCAACACCGTGATATCGAAGTCGTGCTGGGTGATCGCGTAGAAACCGAGCACGATCAAGGTATCGTGGATTTCGCTGGCAACGCCGGCGATGGCGAAGCGCCACTCGAAGCGCACCGCGATGTAGATCATGATGCCGATCATGACGAACAGCAC
>JANXUW010000056.1 GCA_025351985.1 Pseudolysobacter sp. | reverse complement strand
CCGATACCGACATGCTGACAGACCGGTTGTGGGTGCAGATGCAGAATTTCTTCGGCCAGAAACTCACGAATGCGTTTGCCAACAACGGTGATTTTTTCATCAACACGGTCGACAACCTGACCGGCTCCAGCGAGCTCATCAGCATTCGCGGTCGCGCCACCTCGCAGCGTCCGTTCACCACGGTCGAGCACATCAAGCGCACGGCCGACGAGCGTTTCCGCAACAAGGAAACGCAGCTGCAGCAAGAGCTCAACGAGACCGAACGCAAGCTCACCGAATTGCAGTCCGGCAAGAGCAAGGATCAGGCAATGATTCTCTCGCCCGAACAACAAGGCGAGCTGCTCAAGTTCCAGAATCGCAAGCTCGAAATCCGCAAGGAGTTGCGCGGTGTGCGACGCCAGATGGATGCGGATATCGAATCGCTCGGCACACGCCTGAAGATGATCAATATCTTCCTGATGCCGCTGCTGGTGATCCTGCTGGCACTCGGATTTGCGTGGTGGAAACGCCAGCAGCGTGCGGTCAATTGAGGGAGCACGAACATGAATAACAAAACCCTGTTGGGCCTGGCTGCTGCGGCGCTCGTCGCGTTGCTCGTTGCGGTGCTGTTGAATCATTCGAACAAGCCGCTGAACGAAACCACCGAGCAAACTCGTTACTTGCTGCCGGGCCTGCGCGAACATATCAACGAGGTCAGCCAGATCACCTTGACCGGCGCGGACAACAAGCCGGTGGCCACACTCAAGCGTGGCGATGCCGGCTGGACCGTGGCGGAAAAATCCGGCTATCCGGCTGACCTGACCAAGGTGCGCGAATTCCTGCTAAAGCTGGCCGATGCGACTCTGATCGAACAGAAAACCGCGAACAAGGATCGCTACGCCGAACTCGGCGTCGAGGACGTCGCGGGCAAGGATGCCAAGGGCGTGCTGGTGGAATTGGCCGGGCTTGCGCAGCCGGTCAAGTTGATCGTCGGCAACTACAACGGCGGCGGTGGCGGCGGCACGTTCGTGCGTTTGCCGACCGAGGCGCAAAGCTGGCTCGCCAAAGGCAATATCACGGTCGAAAAATCCGCGCCGAACTGGCTGCGGCATGAACTGACCGACGTGCAGGCGGCACGTTTTCGCGAGGTCGTGCTGACGGCGCCCGATGGCAAGATTTTGCAGGCTGCGAAAGCCGCACCGGGCGACGTCAACTACAAACTTGCCGACGTACCAAAGGGCCGCGAACCAAGTTCGGATTTCGCCGCCAACGGGCTGGTTTCGACACTGGCAGGTTTGCGTTTCGACGATGTGCTTCCGGCCAAAGATGCGGAGCCGGGCGACAAAGTATACAAAGCGCACTATGTTGCCTACGACGGTTTGATCGTCGATGTGCAGGCGTGGGAAAAAGACGGCAAGGACTACGCGCGTTTCAAGGCGACGCTCGATGCGGCTGCCGCGGAGACGCAGATCAAGACCGATCAAGCCGTGGCCAAGACCCAGTTCGAGGCGAAACAGTTCGATAGCAAACAAGCCAAGCCCGATGCGAGCGACAAGGCGAACGCCGATGCCAAGCCCGATGTATCGAAGTCCGTGCCCGATCTCACGCCACCGCTCGCGGTCAGCGATCCTGCCAAGGATCATGCAGATCGCTTGGCATTGATCATCAAGGAAGTTGCCGATCTGAACAAACTCTTCGATGGCTGGTCGTTTGTATTGCCGACTTACAAGTTTGCCAATATCAATAAGAGCATGGACGAAATGCTCAAGCCGCTCGACGATGGCAAGGCCAAACCCGATCCGAAAAATCCTGGCAAACAAGCGAACACGATGGTCGGGCCGGGGGCGACGATGCCGGGCGGGAAACAGCAATAACACCCGACTTGGTCGGGCGTCGGAAACTCGCGATGCGGTGACGGCCTAACCGTCGCCGTATCGCTTCCATCTTGAGTAAGATCGGGCGACGAAAAATTCATGCAACGTTGTTTCGGAATCATCGCCAGCGTGTTCGGCCTCACCGCTGTGATGCTGGGCGCGTTTGGCACACACGCGTTGCGCGGTGTGATCCCCGATGCATCGTTCGCGATCTTCCAGACCGGTGTGCAATACCAGTTCTACCATGCGCTGGCCTTGCTCGGCGTCGCCGCACTGAGCGCGCATCGCGAGCATTTGCCACTGCGTATCGCCGGCTGGGCATTCGTCGTCGGCGCTGTATTCTTCAGCGGCAGCCTGTACCTGATCGCACTGGCCGGATTGCGAACTTTCGGCGAGGTTGCGCCGATCGGTGGCCTCGCATTGATGGTCGGCTGGAGCGCGTTGGCAATCAGTTTCTGGCGCAAGGTTTAGCCGGCAGCCAAACTCTTCCCCTGCGGAATTGCAGACGATAGATGATCGAGCGTCGGCGTTCTGCCGGTTGCTATTTTTCGTGATCGATGTTTTCATACCATCCATATGGATGGTATTTGGATGGCATGAAAACGATCACAGTGGCAGAACCGAAGCGTGTCGCACCCGATACCGAAAAGCTCACGATCAATCTGGGGGTCGTCGATCTCGGCCAAATCGATCTTCTCGTGCAGGAAGGATTTTATTCCAATCGCACCGACCTGATCCGCACCGCCATTCGCAATCAGCTCACGGTGCACGGCGAGGAAATCAAGCGAACCGTAGCGCGACGGACCTTGGTTCTGGGCTTGCATGATGTGCGCCGCAGCGACCTTGAGCGCATGCAGGCACAACGACAAATGCTGGATATCCAGGTGGTCGGTCTCGTGCGAATTGCCGACGATGTATCGGCGAAACTGGCGCTGGCCACGATTGCGTCGATCGAGGTTCTCGGCGCGCTGCACGCCCCCGCGGCGGTGCGCACCGCGCTCGCCGCGCGTATTCGCTGAATCATGACTGGAGATCCAATTGAAAAATTTCCTGGACTGGCGCCGCGGCCTGAGCGCTGTCAAATTGGCAGGTTCGGCGGCAAAGCGTATCGAACCCAAAAAGATCGCTGGATTGATGAATTCCATGCTCGAAGGAATGCCACGCCGCAGCGGTGACCACCCGCAATCAACGGCGAATATTTCGACGACGATCTTGCAGGCGCTGGACGATGCCGGATTGGGCGCGCGTGCATTCGGCGTTGCATCAGCGGATACGCCGCAGCGTGACGACGCGGCCCGCAAGGTCATGAACACCGCGCATGACACCGATCGATCGGAACGTTTCACGGCCCATTCTTTCAGCAATTCCGCAGGCAGTCGCAACTACAAGTTGTACGTGCCGCGTAGTTACGATGCGAGAGCCGAAAAAGCGTTTCCTCTGATCGTCATGCTGCATGGCTGCACGCAATCGCCCGATGATTTTGCGGCGGGCACGCAAATGAATTCCCTGGCCGAGCTGCACGGATTTCTCGTGCTGTATCCGGCGCAGGCAGCGAATGCCAACGGCGCGAAATGCTGGAACTGGTTTCGCCCCGAAGATCAATGTCGCGATGGCGGCGAGCCATCGCTTATCGTCGGAATGACACAAGAAGTAGCGCGTAATTTTCGTATCGACGAGCTCCGCATTTTTGTGACAGGCCTTTCGGCAGGCGCGGCGATGGCTGTGATCCTCGGCGAAACTTACCCGGATGTTTATGCCGGAATAGGGGTTCATTCGGGGCTGGCATATGCGGCCGCGCACGACGTTGCTTCCGCGTTCCGCGCGATGAAAGGCTTGCCAGATTCTGCCGTTGAACGCTCGCGGAATTATCAGCGCTCGAGCGTGATGCCGACGATAATATTCCATGGTAATCGCGATACCACGGTGGCGGAAAAAAATGCCGGCATCATCGTGCAACAGGCCCTCACCGTGGATGACGGCGCGACGTCTTTATCGAAGTTGCAAAGCAAGGGAGAAGCGGGCGGGCGTGGATACGCTCGCACCGTTTATCGCGATCAGACAGGACATGCCGTGATTGAGCGCTGGAGTATCGATGGCGCGGCGCATGCATGGTCCGGCGGCGACAGCAGTGGTTCGTATGCGGATTCGGGTGGCCCGAATGCGTCGGCTGAAATGTTGCGGTTTTTCTTTGCCTTACCGCCGCGTCAAGCGCCCGTGCGCTGATCGAAAAATCATCCAGAAAAAATTGCGCGCGAGTTTTTAGCGACGCAAGCCCAGCACATATTTTCGGCAATGAGCGAGATACGCCACTTCATGTCTGGCGACCAGATCGACCACGCTCGACCATAACCACGATGGCGCATCCATCGTCCGTGTATGCGCACGTTTGAGGTCATTGGACCAGCTTGTTCGTGTCGCCGCATCCATTTGTCGCCAATGCGCGCGACCCAGAACCTGCGCCAGATAGTGTGCTGCGCCGATCGCCTCGTCGATATTGAGCCGATGCATGTCGAACTTGATGTCTTGTGGCAACAGCTCACGCACAACCACGGATTTGCCGAGCATACGCGCAGCCAGCATGCGATTGCCCAGATGGGGCGAAAGAAGGCGCGCTCCGGTGACGACGCGTTCGGCATTGTCGCGTGGCATGCTGGCCGTGGCGGATCGCGGCGCCGCCGCCGCGCTGGCTTGCTTGATATCCACCAGGCATAAATTGCGGGGCGCGACATTCTTCGTGCGCTCGCCGACAGCGGCGAGTGCGACGAATCGCAAACCGCCGAGCGAACTGCAGCCCTTGACCCAATAAGCGGCATCGAGCAATTGCACATCACTATCCGAATCGCGATGCTCCAGGCTCGTCAAAAGCGTACGCAACGATTCCTGTTGAAACAATTCATCCAGCGCGGTTTTCTCGGGTTTCATCAATGGCCAGAAATTTTTGCCGAGCGGAATGGTCGGTGCGGTGCCGTCCAGGCGTTCGTGTGCGAGATGCCTCCACTTGCGTTGCAGCGCATTTTTGTAAGTCGAGGCGATCACCTTCGGCACCACACTCGCGCCGGGCTTTCGCCGCAGCGCGAGCCGATATCCGCTCATCGCCGCTTCGAGCATTCTGGCGGTGGTCACGCCGGGCAAATCCGAGCTGCGCGCGGCCATCGCCAGCGAGAGACCGAGACGAATGATGTCGTGCGCCGGATTGCCGATGACGGTCTGATCGAGATCGCGAATCTGCACGTCGACATTGCCGCTCGCATCCGACACCGGGCCCAGATTGCCGATGTGGCAATCGCCGCAAATCCAGATATCCGGCCCACTCGGGATGGCTTTTCCGGCATGCTCGTTCAACCACTCTAAAAACTGCACGGTGTTGCCGCGAACGTAGGCGTGCGCCGACGCAGCCATCTTCAGAGTACGCCGCCGCTGCAACGACTGAGCGCGAGTTTTGGCGGTTTGCGGCAGGATCGATTTGTCGGCCATGAGTGTGTCTGATTGCTGCAGTAGAATTCCAGGCGCCTACTATGCCACTTCACGCCGCCGGACGATCATGGCGTGAAGTCACGGTGCGATGAATGCCTGCGGCGCGCGCGTTCGAACTGATCATCGTAACGACGCGGCATCGGCAGCACGGTATGTTTTTCTCGATACGCTTGCGTTTGCCGCATGATATTAAATCCGGCCGCGCTAAATATGCGCTCGGCGGCAGCGAAATAAATTTGCGCGGGAAATACATCCAGAACTCGGGTCGATGCGGGCAGTTTGGATGGTGCGTGTTTGCTGGCGATCCATAACGCCACGTCGCGATTTTCGATGGCGCGAATCTCCGCGGCGTAAGCGATGATTTGCGCCACTTCCGCGTCCGGCCCGCTATGCACGATCAGCCAGAACGGATCGGCACCATCAACTTGTGCGCTTGTCGGTGCATCGATCAATTCAAAATCGTCGATGCGATCGCAGTGTGCATCGAGAAATTGCTGATGCGCAGGATGCAATTCTTCCAGACGCCAGACGCGTGAATAATGCGGTGGTATGCCGTGAATCAGCGGCGCATATTGATCCCAGCGCAGCAGGCGCGCGATATGCCAGAACTCCACGCCGAGAGTGCTCGGCAGTTCGCATAATTCGCCGAAAATGCCAGCGGGGAATACATCGATGCAAATACATTCGGCATCGAGTTTTTCAATACTCTCGATCAACCACGCGCGAAACTCGGTGGCGTTTTCCTGCAACGAATTCGGCACTGCAAGAATATTCAAGCCGTCGACAATCCGCGGATCGTCGGCAAACTCCGAGTTGGTCAGCACCGTAGTTTGCGCGGTCAGCCCGGTCATCTGCAGAAATGTTTTCGCACGAACCAGATGACCAAGTCCGCCACCGATGGCGTAATAGATCAGGCGCATGATTTCGCCTTGCGCGCGGCGAAAGACGATGCCTGCGCGGGCGCGTTGATCAGCGTCCGCGCGCCATCAATTCGGCGACGATCACCAGTGCCGACTCGCGCGGAATACCACTCATCAACAGCACGCCGTAAGCTGCGGAGAACTTGCCAGCCTCGACCACGAACTGCTCGGCATCGCTGCCATCCTTGATCTTGATCTTGCCAGTCTCCTTGCTGAACTTGACCTCGCCGATGGCGTGCTCGGCCGGATCGACGATCTTCGCCTTGTCGGCATGATCGGTCTTGATCGCCCACGCGTTGGCATTTTGTTCGTTGTCGCTGAGCTTGATCTTGTCGTCGCCGATTTTGATTTTCCACAACAGCTTGCTGTCCGGTGCGTGCAGCTTGAAACCGGCCGATTCGGATTTGACTTCGACCAGCGCCGGGCCGCCTGCACCGCGATGGTAATAGCGTTTGTCGCCGATACTGTCAGCGATGAGTTTTACGTCGGCCGTAGTGATTTCGACATGACCGGCATTGACCGTGATGGTGATTTTTTCTGTGCCTTTTGCCGTGGCGATCACCGCGCTGGCGGATACATCAGCAACCGCCGTCGCCGTTGCGCAATGCGCCGTGCCGCTCGCGAAGAAAAATCCAAACAGGCTCAAAGTCAGCAGGATGCGTGCGGTCATGTCTGG
>JANXUW010000029.1 GCA_025351985.1 Pseudolysobacter sp. | reverse complement strand
GGCGCGCTGCCGCCGTAGTAAGCCTGCACCCAGTAGTCGTTGTTGGGATACAGGTAGGTACCTTGCACCAGCTTGATCGTAGTCGGCGTGGTACCGCTTGTGGTTTGCCAAGTAGTCAAGGCACTGCGCAGCGCAGCTGTGGTGGAAACGCACACGCTCGTAGCGGATGCCGCTTGTGCAACGAGTATGGCGGCGACCGCGATTAGTGCGAAAAGTATTCTTGGGAGCTTCATATGCGTTCAATTCTGTTTGGAATACCTTATGAAACTCCGCGCGGCAGCGAAGCGAACATCCGAACCAAAGCAGGCCAGATGAACGGAGCGAAACGGGGGACTGACGGGGAGCTTGGTTTTTCAATAAAGGCCCCCGCCGCAAGCAGCGGGTGTTAAGTGAGCTATCAACCAACTGGCTTTCAGCCATTTGTCGTCGCAAGCGGCGGGGAATTTTATTTTGTGCGCCGTCCGGCGGCGGTCAGGTCTCGCGCGGCAACGGCGCGTATTTCTCGGAACGTGGCAGCAGCGGAATGACCGATGCAACTGGCCATGTGCATTTCTGGGTGAATCCGCCCCCGGTTGTGTATCCATCGACCGGCGAGATCAGCGGCACCGCCACGACGATCAGCGGCCACACCTCCGAGTTTGGCGAGCTGGAAAAAGAAACGCTCAACGAAATTATTTTTTGCGCAGATTTCGAAACTCACTGAAGCGCACCACACGTGATGCGCCCATTGGTGCGGTCAGCGCCAGCCGCCTTCGTCAATGAAGGCGGCCCAGTAGAACGGATGGTCGGACAGATTCGCCACACGACGCGCCGCCAATACGGGGTTTACGGAGCAACGGAACGACAAACGCACTTAAGCGCGCAGTTGCCGTGTTCGAGCCAGTAGCCGCGACACGGTGGCCGGATGCACATTGAACAGGCGGGCCGCATCCGCCGCCGTCTTCTGACCAGTGCGCACCAGGTGCATGATTTCCTGCTCTTGGTGTGCCTTTAGTTTGGGCCGACGCCCGCCGATGCGGCCCTCCTTGCGTGCGGCATCCAGCCCGTTTTTAGTGCGCTCGCGCAGCACGGCGCGCTCGAATTCCGCGAAGGCTCCGACCATCTGCATCATCATGCGCCCCGCAGGCGTTGTCGTGTCAATCGCTTCGGTCAAACTCTGAAAGCCTGCAGCGGCATGCTGGATCTTCTCCATCAGCGTCAGTACGTCTTTCAATGAACGCGATAGGCGATCGAGCTTCCAGACCACGACCACGTCGCCTTTGCGCAGTTGCGTCAATAGTCGATGTAGCTCGGGCCGCTCCCAGCGACTGCCCGAAGCCTTCTCCCGAAAGATGAGTTCACACCCGGCTGCAGTGAGCGCGGCAATCTGAGCCGTCGTGTCTTGATCCTGAGTGGAAACGCGAGCGTAGCCGATGCGCATGGCAATCAAGGGTATTCGCGTGCCGCATGCATCACGCTCACGACCTCGACGCAATCGGCGAGCACGCGATAGACCACGATGTAGTTCGGATGCGCGACTATCTCGCGTGTACCAAGCACGCGGCCAGCGCGGAATAAATACGGGTGCTCGGACAGCGGCACCACCGTAGATTCGATACGCTCGTGCAGAGCGACGGCAGCGGCAAGATTGTGTCGCGCGATGTAGGCGAGCACGGCATCGAGTTCATCGAGTGCCGAGGTGCGCCATCGAATCGGCAGCATCAGGCGCGTTTCTGCTTTTGCTTCGCGGCATCGATGGTCGCGCGAATGCGGGCCATGGCTTCGTCGTGCGGAACACTCGGACGCGGGTCATCAAGACTGGCCTGTACCTTGGTGCGGAACCAGCGGTCATAGCTGGCGGCCTGTTCTTCGGTGGCGAACTCGGAAATGATCGGATCGAGGGGGTGAGTCTTCACGGCGAGAGTCTCGGATGAGAGAAAAGGCAATGGAGAGTGCGCAAACCTGTTGCCTATGAGTATTATAGTGCAATAGCTTTCTGCAACGCGCAAGCCCTTTGTTCTCCATCCGCCTACCACCTTTGCAAAAACGAACGTTTGCGCAACGCGACCCATTCCCATGCCTATAGAGTTTCTCACCGCTGAGCAACGGGCCGACACTTTGGTCGCTATGTGTCCGAGCCTCCGGCGATGGACCTAACGCGGTATTTTCATTTGGACGATGCCGATCGTCAGATCATTGGCAGCAGTTGACACGCTGGCTCTACGCGCAGCGTTGGAGGGGAACCGACCGCACCACCGTCTTATTCGAGCGAGCGAATTCGTGGCTGCCCGCATGGTTATAACCGTTGGCATTATCATAAGTGCGTGTGCCGCAGGTGTAATCCTGCAAAAACCCCGGAAACCGCAGATCATGGTCGACAAAATTTGAAACGCCGTGATAATCGAATCCCGTAAAATTCGTGCTCGCGAGAAGCGGCCAATCCAGGCCGAACATGGAGTCTTGCAAGGAAGCCAACGATTGGGAACCATGCAGTTGATTACGACTCAGCATCTGCTCAATGTTACGTCTCTGATTCGCTGACAAATCATCGCTGAATTCGCCGGCCTGAACTAACCAGCGATGAACCGGCGGTTCGGCATGCCCATGTCCCGCCGCAAGAGCGCTCACTACTAAAAACACAACTGCACGTCGCACGATTCAGCCCTCCTAAATCACCTCACGCCTCTAATGTGATCGTACTAGCCGCCCGGGGGTTCTGCTTGGTTCCACATTTCGCGCTCGATGCGCCACGCGCCTTGCGTTCCTCTGCGAAGTACAAGGAGCATTTTTCCTCGGCCATCAAACGCGGGTTTGCCGTCCGGGAATTGGACGACCTGATGCTCGGTACACCACTCGGAGGCCCAGTCTGCGGAAACGACAATGTCGAAACACGCCATCTCGAATTTCACCATCTGCGCCCCTTTTAAGGAAGCCATGACATCACTCAGGAATGTGGCAATAGCCGCTTTGCCCAGGATGGGTTTTGTCGATGGAAGCAAGCTGATGCCGTCCGCTGCCCATAGCGCGAGCGTCGCGTCCGTATCCATCTTTCGCGTTGCATTTTCAAAAGATCGGTTAAACGAGACAATCTCACGTACTGCGTCTGGTACCGCGGAGTTCGCACCGGTCGGCAACGCAACCATACAAATAATCAGCTGCAAGAAAATCCAATTTTGCATGTCGATTTCCAGTTAAATTTCGAGGGGAAAACACAAACGTAGCAGTCGGCCGATTTATCCTTTCGTTATACTCATCATAGCGCTAAGGGAACAAAAGATATGCGTAGTGCGTATTTCGGTCGATCGTGACCGGTGATTTCGCTAAGGCGTGACCGGCCATTTCGCTAAGGCGTGACCGCTCGTTTCGGTAAGGCGTGACCGACGATTTCGGTTGATCGTGACCGTTCGTGTCGCGGG
>JANXUW010000260.1 GCA_025351985.1 Pseudolysobacter sp. | reverse complement strand
CGAAAAAGATCCGCCCTACGGCTGCCATGTCAGCTTCGATCTGGAAAAAGCTGCCACCGGCTGGAATGCGCCGGCGCTTTCGCCGTGGCTCGAAGCGGCAGTCGATGCGGCATCGCACGAGTTCTACGGCGCACCGGCGGCTTACATGGGCGAGGGTGGTTCGATTCCGTTCATGGGTATGCTCGGCGAGAAATTTCCGGGTGCGCAATTCCTGATCACGGGCGTGCTCGGGCCGCATTCCAACGCGCATGGGCCGAACGAATTCCTGCATATCCCGACCGGCAAGCGCGTTTCGATGTGTGTCGCCAAGGTGATCGCCGAGCATCACGTCGCGAGCCAGCAAGGACTCACGCAAGGTGCGGCAGTGGCACCGGGACATGGCAATCACGGCGATCACGGCTGCTGTTGAGCGAGGCTTGATGTCGCGCGTGCGATAATGCCGCCATGAAATGGATCGTGCTTGGATTGTTTGTTGCCTCGGTGTTGTACATCCACCTGCGCGGGCGCGTGCGCCATAAATTCTGGCGGCAGATGTCGGATCACTCCAGCTTCATGGCGCCGATCAATGTGTTCATGTACGCGTTGTCGAAAGTGCCGACAACGCCGTATGTGAGCACCGATCCGTTTCCCGAGTTGCTGGTGCTGCGCGAAAACTGGCAGATGATTCGCGACGAGGCGATTGCCCTGCGCGAAGCCGGACGCATTCGCGCGGCGGCGCAATTCAACGACGCCGGATTCAATTCGTTCTTCAAGTTCGGCTGGAAGCGTTTTTACCTGAAATGGTACGACGACAGTCATCCGTCGGCGCTGGCGCATTGCCCGCGTACGACCGCGCTGCTGCGCACGATCCCGTCGGTCAAGGCGGCGATGTTCGCAGAACTCCCGCCGGGCGGTCGCCTGACCAAACACCGTGATCCGTATGCCGGTTCGTTGCGTTTTCATCTCGGCCTGCTCACGCCGAACGACGAGCGCTGTTTCATCAACGTCGATGGCGAGCCGTACCACTGGCGCGATGGCGAGGGTGTGATGTTCGACGAAACGTATATCCATTTCGCCGAAAACCGCACCGAGCACGATCGCATCATTCTGTTTTGCGATGTCGAGCGGCCGATGAAATATCACTGGGCGCAAGTCGTGAACCAGTTCATCGCGCGGCATCTGCTCGCTTCGGCCACCTCGCCGAACATGGACGGCGATCAGACCGGCGGCTTCAACAAGGCGTTCAAGTATTTGTACTCGGTTCGCCTGGTCGGCAAAAGGCTCAAGGAGCGCAACGTCTACGCGTATTACGCGGTGAAGTGGTCGTTGTTCGGCGGCATCGCGGTGGGATTGTTTTTGCTGATTTGATCAGGCAATTTTGATCAGGCAATGCTGGCGCGCGGATTCTGCGAGCCATGCGACACACAAAAAAGCCCGCTATGAGCCGGCTTTTTTGTGGATCAAATTTCTTGAGCTACGAGCGGGTCATTCAAGGCAATCAGCTTCGTGCCGCCAATCGCGTCGAATATGATCAGGCAACCGCGCGATCAGTGTGCTCGCCGGACATCCAGCGTTCCGAAGTTTTGCCCGCCGGCATGCTTTCCTTGAGTACCCGCAAGGTGCGCATGAGCTGGCGATGCAGTGTTTGCGTCGCACCGGAGGCCGAATCCTTGGTCTCGAAGAACGTCACCGTCAGCCAAAGCGCAATACCGCGCAGCTTGACGTGGCGATTGTCCGATTTGACCCGGCTGAAACCGATCTCGGAACCCTTGCCCGCCGTATCGCTACCGGGTTGTTCCGGCACGGCGAGATACAAATGCGGCGATTCGGCGGCGAGCGCGAATTCCTTGGCCACGAGTGTGGACAATTCGCGTCGCGTGACCACCGGAAGGGTGTCGATATTGCGTTGGATTTCACGAAACTGGCGGTTCAATTGCAGCGTGCGGCTCATCGAACGGCTCAAAGCGACTAATCGAGTGACAATCTGCATGATCTTCTTCTGTCGTGATGGGTTGCACAGAAAGTCGACCTAACGCCCTGTTCGCTAGTCTTCTTCGTTACGAGGCGTAACTTACACTTTGCGTCACAAATTGACAAGTGGCGTCACAATCTTACCCATTACTTCGGGAGTTGCGCGCGTTTTCAGCGTCAATATCGTCACGGAATTTGTCCGAGGGACTGTGTTTATGGCGCTTAGCATCCGCCGGTAGCGCGTATTTCTCAATCGCCCAACGACGGATCCGGCGTCGCCGGAACACACCAAGGTCGCTGGATCGGCGCGGTTACCAGATCAAATCGTCAGGCACCGGAAAATCCTTGTACGGATCGTCTTCGCTGGTCGTCGCGGCGACTGGAGCGTGATCGAGCACGATCATCGTCGCATCGCGTTCGCGGATTTTTTCCGCGGCGCTGCGCGGCACGATTTCGTAACCGTTGCCGTGCCGCACGATCAGCAAACGGCCCGCCGCCAATTGCACGCGCTGGCTGGCATCGACCAGCACGTTGCGGATCTTGTTGTCGTCGCTGAACGCGTAGGCGATTTCGCCACCGCGCGGCTGTTTGTGGGCATCGACAATCTGGCGGATTTGCGCGCGCATCTCGTGCTCGTGCGCCTGCGCTTTTTGCTGTGCCGCGAGTGCGCGATCACGCTCGGCGCGCTCCGCCAGTGCCTGCTGCGCGTCGACTTGCGCGGCACTCGGCGCGGTTTGTCCTTTCGGCTGGCGTTTTTGCGCAAGCATTTGTTCGTGCGCCACGGCCTTGGCTTTGTTCTTGTCAATCAGGCCAGCTTTCACCAATTGTTGTTGCAGCAGATTGCGCATGAAAAACTCGTGTCGTCGGGTTCGCCGATGCGTGATGCATGGCGTTCGGGTTGTGCGTTGCGTCTAGTTCGTGCGCGCGCCGCCGCGCACCAGCGGAATGCGCAGCGTGCCGGACGGACATTGCGAGGTCACGCCCTTGCCGCAGGTTTGCAGTTGCAGATTCTTGTCCATGCAAACCCGAACCTCGGACAATTCCAGCCGATTGCAGGTGACCGCAAGCATGCTGTCATCCATGCCGGGATTGGTGGCGACAAAGGCACTCGCGACATCCTTGGCGCTGAGTTGTGCAGCGCTTTGCGGTACCGTAAAGGCGCCCGGAATTTTTACGCTGGCGAAAGCGCGATCCGCCAGTGCGAAATATTCCGCGGGGCTCAGACCAGTGCACGCGCCATGCGTTTCCCATTCGTGCCCTACCAGATAGCGGCTCGGCATGAACGCCAGTGTATGTTCGATCGTCGCCTCGTCCGGACGTTGGCTCGACGCGCAATGTTGCGGCCCATAACCGCGCAGGTATTGCGGCCAGATGCCATGCAGCACAAAACCGAAACCGCGTTCGCCGCATTGTTCGTTTTCGTTCGGATGCGTTTCGCAAAAGCTCGGCGACCACGACAGCGAGACGAGGTAATAATCGAACTGTCCGACGTCCGCATTTTCGTGCGTGCGCGAATGGCCGCGCGCGCAGGCTGCCGACGCCATGAAGGTGATCGTTGCCAGAAAAATCAACAGCAGCAACGCGCGTAGATTCACAATCTTGCTCGATATCATCCTGTTCTCCGGAGTTTGTGCGGCATGCAATTGCATCAGTGCAGTGCCAATGTGCAGAGCACATTATGCTATGAAACCAAGCCCGACAATCGCCTGCGGGTCGCTCGAAATACATCGACAAGGACGCCGTTCGATTTTCCATCGCGAGGCAATCCCTGCGGACGTGATGGCTCGCGCCTTACCACCTCGCAATGCCGCGGTGTTACGCTGATGCCATTGAGCAAACCTTTGCCACGCGTCACAAAAGGTCTGCTGCACGAGGGCAATAACACAATCATGCATTCCATCGACTTCATCCACGATCTTGCGGTCATCATGCTGATCGCTGGCGTGGTCACCGTAGTGTTCCACCGCCTCAAGCAGCCGGTCGTGCTCGGCTATATCGTGGCCGGTGTGATCATCGGTCCGCATACGCCGCCGTCGCCGCTGATTACCGATCAGCACACCATCGATATCCTCGCCGAGCTCGGCGTGATTTTCCTGATGTTTTCGCTCGGGCTGGAATTCAGTCTGCGCAAGTTGCGCGCGGTTGGCGCGACTGTCGCCGTGGCCGGGCTGGCAGAAATCGTCTTGATGATCTGGATCGGTTTCGAGATCGGCCGGCATTTCGGCTGGAAGACCATGGATGCGTTGTTCCTCGGCGCGATGATGGCGATTTCCTCGACCACGATCATCGTGCGTGCGCTCGACGAACTCGGCCTCAAGCGCGAAGGTTTCGCGCAGATCATCTTCGGCATTCTGGTGGTCGAGGACATCCTCGCGATCTGCATGATGGTGTTGTTGACCGGCCTCGCCGTGAGTGGCAATGTTTCGCCGCAGGAAGTCGCGTTTACGTTCGGCAAGCTGACCATTTTCCTCGTGGTTTCGCTGGTCGCCGGTTTGCTCGTCGTGCCGCGCCTGCTCGACTACGTGGCGCGCGCGAAAAGCAACGAGATGCTGCTGGTCAGCGTGCTCGGCATCTGCTTCGGATTTTGCCTGCTGGTCATGCGCATGGGTTACAGCGTGGCGATGGGCGCGTTCGTGATCGGCGCGGTGATGGCCGAAGCGCGCGCGCTGCGCAATATCGAGCGCCTGATCGAACCGGTGCGCGACATGTTCAGCGCGATTTTTTTCGTCACCATCGGGCTCATGCTCGATCCACGTGTGCTCGGTG
>JANXUW010000683.1 GCA_025351985.1 Pseudolysobacter sp. | reverse complement strand
ACTTCATGCGGGGAGAACGAAGTGACTTCATAACTATCCTTTCTGGAGCGTCGGGCTTTCGATGGAGACGATCGCAAGCGCAAGCCGACGGCGACGCGAACGGGGAAGCGTCGAAGGCAAGGGTTCTACCGCGAAGATTGCGAGTGTTGCCAGACTTTCACGCAGCACCTGTGAGCCATATATCCTTCGACCGCGTGGTGAGTCAACGCTTATTTGAGCGTTTCCTGATCAAGGGTGCCAGATCACCGTCTGCGGCTGGGATGGATTCGGCACGCGTGCGACCGCAGTGCGCCGACCGTTGCCGATGATCATTATTATTAGTAGATGATCATGCCGTGTCGGCGTCAGCGCTAAGAGCGACCGGTTTGCGCCAAGGCGTATAAAATATCGTCAAGCGGCAGGAGGCAAATCATGAGTGTGACCGATGCCAAGTCGATCTTGACCGAGATGGAAACGCTCGGCACCGAGCAGGCGCGCAAGACCTATCAGCGACATGGCGTCGGCGACAAAGTTTACGGCGTGAGTTACGCCGACCTCGGCAAGTTTCAGAAAAAACTCAAGACCAATCACAAGATCGCGCTGGATCTGTGGGCCAGCGGTTTCCACGATGCCCAAGTGCTGGCGTGCATGATTGCCGATCCGCAACAGGCCGATTCGGCCTCGCTGGACAAATGGTCGAAGACGCTGAGCAACTACGTCATCACCGATGCGTTCAGCGGCTATGTCGCGAAATCGTCGCTCGCGCAAACCAAGGCCGAGGCCTGGATAAAATCCGACAAGGAATGGATCAGCAGCGCCGGCTGGAACATCATCGGCACGCTCGCCAAAAACGATACGTCTTTAGCCGATGCGTGGTTCGCTGAGTGTGTGGCAGCGATCGAACGGGATCTGCAAACCAGCAAAAATCGCACGCGCCACACCATGAACAACACGCTGATCGCGATCGGCGCACGCAATCCTAGGCTGCAGGCCAAGGCGCTTGCTACTGCGAAACGCATCGGCAAGGTCGTGATCGATCATGGCCTGACCAACTGCAAGACGCGCGATGCGGTTGCGACTCTTCAAGGTGATAGCCAGAGGAAAACAAAATCCAGCGGCGGCGTTATTCGCAAACCTGCGAATTAGCAACGTGAACTCATAAGTTTTGCTCTGCACCGGATGAATTCTGCCGCAGCCTCGGGTAGTCGTTGTGGCCATTCACATGGCCATTCAATCGGCGCTAAGCTCCGGTTATGGCGCTCCTGCGCTTGTTGTTCGCCTCGAAATACGGCGCAAACGTTTTGCGCGACATGTATTGTCCGGCACCGCGCTCGGCACGTAAATCGCCATCGCTCCATACCAGTTTTCCGGCGGCGATGGTCTGGCTGGCGACACCTTTCACGGTGCGGCCTTCGAACACGTTGAAGTCCACGTTTTGGTGATGCGTCTTCGCTGAAATCGTGCGCGTGGCGTTGGCGTCCCACACCACGAGATCGGCATCCGCACCGACTTCGATCGCGCCCTTGCGCGGATACAGGTTGAAGATTCGTGCGGCGTTGGTCGAGGTGACCTGGACGAATTCGCCAGGCGTGAGGCGGCCGGTTTCGACGCCGTAATGCCACAGCAGCGACATGCGATCCTCGATCCCGGCGCAGCCGTTCGGGATCTTGGTGAAATCATCGCGACCGGCGGCTTTCTGCGGCGCGCAGAAACTGCAGTGATCGGTGGCGGTGGTATGCAGGTGGCCGGATTGCAGGCCTTTCCACAACGCATCCTGATGTTCTTTGGCGCGGAACGGCGGGCTCATCACATGCGCGGCGGCACGTGTGAAATCTTCATCGAGATAGACCGATTCGTCGATCAGCAGATGACCCGCGAGCACTTCGCCGAACACGCGTTGGCCTTCGCTTTGCGCGCGCTCGATCGCCTGCAGCGCTTGCTGCGCCGAGACATGCACGATGTACAGCGGCACGCCGATCACCTCGGCGATGCGGATCGCGCGATTCGCCGCTTCGCCTTCCACCGCTGGTGGCCGCGACAATGGATGCGCGGCCGGACCCGTTTTTCCTTCAGCCAGCAACTGTTTTTGCAACTGAAAAACCAGTTCGCCGTTCTCGGCGTGCACGGTCGGCAGCGCACCGAGTTCGAGTGCGCGACGAAAACTGTTCACGAGGATTTCGTCGTCGGCCATGATCGCATTCTTGTAGGCCATGAAATGCTTGAAGCTCGACACGCCGTGCTCGTTGGCGAGCAACCCCATCTCGCGATGCACGCTTTCGTCCCACCACGTCACCGCGACATGGAAGGCGTAGTCGGATGCGGATTTCTGCGCCCAGCCGCGCCATGTGTGGAACGCTTCGAGCAAGGATTGCTGCGGATTCGGAATGACGAAATCGATGATGCTGGTGGTGCCGCCGGCCAGCCCCGCGGCGGTGCCGCTGAAAAAATCATCGCTCGCCACGGTGCCCATGAACGGCAGTTCCATATGCGTGTGCGGATCGATGCCGCCCGGAATCACGTAACGATCGCCGGCATCGACGATCTGCGCGCCAGCCGGCGCATCGAGGTTTTGCCCGATCTGGACAATCTTGCCGTGGTCACAAAAAACATCGGCGCGATAGGCGTGCGTGGCGTCGAGCACGGTGCCGCCGCGGATCAACAGGGACATGAACTTCTCCAATCACGATAGTGCGAGTTGCCGGCGTGGCAAATAAAAAACATCACGTGCGCGCCGCGTCGGTGCCGATACTCGGCTGCCGAGCGAAGCGCATCAACACGACGTAGGTGAGTGCCGAAATGGCCAGGCCGGCAAACCACGCGTAGGTGTAGAGCGTCTTGAAAAAGTCCGGCACGGCGGCGAACGAATCGGGAAACGCCGCGTTCAAGAATCCCGGAAGATTCGGCAAAATGCCGAGCAGCAACGCGACCAGCGCCGCCGGATTCCAGCCGCGCCGATAGGCGTACTCACCGGATTCCTCGAACAGCGCACGCACGTTCAAACGTGTGCCGCGCAGAAAATAATAATCGACCAGCATGATGCCCGCGACTGGCCCGAGCAGTGCCGAATAACCGACCAGCCACGTGAAAATGTATCCCTGCGTGCTCGCGAGGATTTTCCACGGCATCGCCAGCAGCGCGACACCGGCGGTGATCAGGCCGCCGATCTTGTACGAAATCCGCCGCGGTGACAGGCTCGCAAAATCATAGGCCGGACCGACCAGATTCGCCGCGAGATTGCAGCTCATCGTATCGAGCGTGAGCACGAGCAGGGCCACGCCGACGCCGATGCCGGTGAACTTGCTCGACAGCTCGACCGGATCCCAGATCGCCTTGCCGTAGATCACCACGGTGGCCGACGTCACCACCACCGACATCAGCGAGAGCAATCCCATCGGCAACGGCAGGCCGATGCTCTGGCCGATGAACTGATCGCGCTGCGAGCGCGCGAACCGCGTGAAGTCGGGAATGTTCAGTGCGAGCGTGGCCCAGAATCCGACCATCGCCGTGAGCGAGGGCCAGAACGTCGTCCAGAATTGCCCTGCTTTTTTGCCGCCGTCGATGAACTGCGAAGGTGCTGACATCATCTCGCCGAAACCGCCGGCATTGTGCAGCGCCCAGCCGACCAGAAACAGGCACATCACGATCTTGATCGGTGCGGAAATCGTCTCCAGCCAGCGGATCGAATCGGTGCCGTGCAGCACGAAATAAAGTTGCAGAGCCCAGAACGCGAGAAAGCACAAAAGCTGCGCGAGGTTGATGCCGAGCCACGCGATCGGCTCCGCATGCAGCGCGTTGCCGGTGAGAATATTCAGCAGCGTGTAGATGGCCAAACCGCCGAACCAGGTCTGGATGCCGTACCAGCCGCACGCCACCACCGCGCGCAGCAGCGCGGGTAATTTGGCGCCCTGCGTGCCGAACGACGAGCGCACCAGCACCGCGTACGGAATGCCGTATTTCGCACCTGCATGGCCGATCAGCAGCATCGGCACGAGCACGATCGCGTTGCCGAGCAGCACCGTGCCAACCGCTTGCCACGGCGACATGCCCTGATCGATCAGCCCCGCCGCCAGCGTGTAAGACGGAATGCACATGACCATGCCGACCCACAGCGCGGCGAAGTGATACCAGGTCCACGTGCGTTGCGCTGCGGTGGTCGGCGCGAGGTCCGGGTTGTACAGCGCGCCGTGGTCGATATTCGAGTCGGTAGTCATGTCTTGCGATTCTCCACGTCGTGCTGCAGATGCTGCAAGCGTAGCCGATTACGCCGATTCCGCCACCACGCGCCCGGGATTGTTCGGATGCGTGGTCCAGTCGGCATGGCCGCCGTCATCGACGCGCTGCATCGTGATGCAGTTGTCGACCGGGCAGACGTGCATGCACAGGTTGCAGCCGACGCATTCGTCATCGACCACTTCGAAATGCCGTTTGCCGTCCTTCTGCGCAGTGATCGCCTGATGCGCGGTGTCTTCACAGGCGATGTGACAAAGGCCGCATTGTATACATTTATCCTGATCGATCCGTGCCTTGATGTCGTACTTCAGGTTGAGGAATTTCCAGTCGGTGACGTTGCCGACCGCCAGTCCGCGGAAATCCTCCAGCCGCGCGTAACCCTTGCTGTCCATCCAGTGACTCAGGCCGCTGATCAGGTCGTCGACGATACGAAATCCGTAATGCATCGCCGCCGTGCAGACCTGCACGCTGCCCGCGCCGAGCGCGATGAATTCGGCCGCATCGCGCCACGTGCCGATGCCGCCGATCGCCGAGATCGGCTTGCCGCGCGTCAATACATCACGTGCGATTTCGGCGACCATCGCCAGTGCGATCGGCTTCACCGCCGGGCCGCAATAACCGCCGTGCGTGCCCTTGCCATCGACGGCGGGCGTCGGTGCCATGAGGTCCAGATCGATCGAGGTGATCGAGTTGATCGTGTTGATCAGCGACACTGCATCGGCGCCGCCGTTGAACGCTGCACGCGCCGGAATACGGATGTCGGTGATGTTCGGCGTAAGCTTGACGATGCACGGCAGCCGTGAATATTGCTTGACCCAGCGCGCCACTTGCTCGACGTATTCCGGCACCTGGCCGACCGCTGCACCCATGCCGCGCTCGGACATGCCGTGCGGACAACCGAAGTTGAGTTCGACCGCATCGGCGCCGGTATCTTCGACCATCGGCAGGATGTTTTTCCAGGCGTTTTCTTCGCACGGCACCATCAGCGAAACGATCATCGCGCGATCCGGCCAGTCGCGTTTGATCTGGCGGATTTCATCGAGATTGATCTGCAGCGGACGATCCGTGATGAGCTCGATATTGTTGAGTCCGGCAATGCGCTGGCCGTTCCATTGCACCGCGCCGTAGCGCGAGCTGACATTGACGACGTGCGGATCGAGCCCGAGCGTTTTCCACACCACGCCGCCCCAGCCGGCCTCGAACGCGCGATTGACGTTGTAGGCCTTGTCGGTCGGCGGCGCCGAGGCCAGCCAGAACGGATTCGGCGAACGGATGCCGGCGAAATCGCAAAAAATATCGGCCATGATCAAGCTCCGCCGTTTGAGGAAATACGCTGCAGCAGCGTGCGATGGATGGATGCGGCGGCGAGCTTGCCATCCTGCACCGCCTGCACGGTGAGGTCGGTCTTGCTGCCGACACAATCGCCGCCGGCCCAGATACCGGGCAGCGAAGTCTGGAAATCCGCATTTACCACAATGCGACCTTTTTGCATTTGCAACAATGCGGCATTTGTGGCATCGGTTGCTGGCGCGACCAGTACCTGGCCGATCGCCTTGAGCACACTGTCGGTTTCAAGCCGCAGCACATCGCCGGTGCCGAGCAGGCGGCCCTGGTCGTCGAGCTGCGTGTATTCGAATTCGATCGCGGTGATCGCGCCGCTGCTGCCGATGAGATTGCGCGGTTGCGCCCATTCGATGATGGTCACGCCTTCGGTTCTCGCGAAGGCCTGTTCGTCCGGCGTTGCGCCCATGCTTGCGGCGCCACGGCGATAAACCATCGTCACCGATTCGGCGCCGAGTTTTTTGCTTTGCACCGCCGCGTCGATCGCGGTATTGCCGCCGCCGATCACGACCACGCGCCGACCCACTGCGAGTAAAGAAAGATCCGCACACTGGCGCAGCTCGGCGATGAAGTCGACCGCGTTGCGCACGCCGGCAAGCTGCTCGCCATCGAGATCTAGCGCATTGACGCCGCTCAGGCCGAGCCCCAGAAATACCGCATCATGATCTTTTTGCAGATTGCCCAGGCCGAGGTTTTCGCCGAGCACCTGGCCACCGCGCCATTCGATGCCGCCGATCGACATCAGCCATTCGATTTCGCGCGCGGCGAAGTCGAGCACCTTGTACGCGGCGATGCCGTATTCGTTGAGGCCGCCGGGTTTTTCGCGTGCATCAAAAATGCTGACACGATGGCCGGCGCGCGCGAGCGCATGAGCGCAGGCCAGGCCGGCCGGCCCGGCGCCGACGATGGCAATACGTTGGCCGGTATCCGCGGCGCGCTCGAACAGCGTGGCGTTCTGCTCGAACACCCAGTCGGTGGCGTAACGTTGCAACGCGCCGATCTGCACCGGCGCGAGTTCGTCCGCTCCATTGCGCACGCAACTGCCTTCGCAGAGAATTTCGGTCGGACAAACCCGAGCGCACATGCCGCCGAGAATATTCGCGCCGAGAATGTCGCGCGCCGCGCCCGCCAGGTTGTCGGTGGTGATGCGGCGGATGAAGCTCGGAATATCGATGCCGGTCGGGCACGCCTGGATGCACGGCGCGTCGTAGCAGTAATAACAGCGTTGCGCGGCGATCAGCGCGTTTTGCCGGTCGAGCGGGGGAGAAACGTCGTCGAAGTTTTGCGCGAGTTTTTGCGCGGACAATCTTGCGGCGGCGATATCGGCAGTTTCTTTACGCAGCATTCCGTCTCCTTGCGGGGTCAGGTGACCGATTCCGTTTTCCCCGGCGCGAGAGCATCGCGCAACAGGAATCGATGATGTATCAATCTATACTTGTTTATTATTTGCTTTGTGCGCGTTCCAGCATCGCGTGCAACAACACATTGCCGCCGGCCTCGATCCATTCCGGCGTGGCGTCCTCGACTTCGTTGTGGCTGATGCCATCGACACATGGCACGAACATCATCGAGGTCGGCGCGACCTTGGCCAGATAACACGCATCGTGGCCCGCGCCGGAAACGATATCGCGATGTGAATATCCGAAACGCTGCGCCGCGGCACGCACCGACGCGACACAATCGGCGTCGAACGGCACCGGCGCGTAGTAGAAAATCTGTTCGAGCTTGCTCACCTCGAGTTTCTGCTCGGTCGCGATCGTGGCAAGGCCTGCGCGCAGCTCGGCGTCCATCTGCGCGAGCACGACATCTTCGGGATGACGGATGTCGACCGTGAAAAAAACCTGGCCCGGAATCACGTTGCGCGAGTTCGGATGCACCTGCAGCATGCCAACCGTTGCACACGCGTACGGAGCATGCGCGAGGCCGATGCGGTTGACGAGCTGGATTGCGCGCGCCGCACCGAGCAGGGCATCGCGGCGGCGCGGCATCGGCGTCGGGCCGGCGTGCGATTCCTGCCCGGTGAATATCACTTCGTACCAGCGTTGGCCTTGCGCGGCGGTGACCACGCCGATGGTGATGTTTTCGGCTTCGAGGATCGGGCCTTGTTCGATATGCAATTCGAAAGCGGCGTGGATAGCTCGCCCGCCGCAAGGTACATCACCGGCGTAACCGATGCGCGCGAGTTCCTCGCCCATGGTCTTGCCATCGACATCGGCGCGCGACAAACCGTATTCGAGCGTGAACACGCCGGCGAATACACCCGAGGCGACCATCGCCGGAGCGAAGCGCGAGCCTTCCTCGTTGGTCCAGATCACGACCTCGATCGGATGTTCGGTGCTGATGTTGTGATCGTTGAGCGTGCGAATGACTTCAAGCCCGCCGAGCACGCCGTAGATGCCGTCGAAACGACCGCCGGTCGGTTGCGAATCGGCATGCGATCCGGTCACCACGGGCAACGCGGCTTCGCTGCGACCGGCGCGGCGCGCGAACACGTTGCCCATCTGATCGACACTGATGGTGCAGCCGGCTTCTTTCGCCCAGCGCACAAAAAGGTCGCGGCCTTGGCGATCCAGATCGGTCAGCGCGAGACGACACACGCCGCCTTTCGGCGTCGCGCCGATCTTCGCCATTTCCATGAGGCTATCCCACAGCCGCTGGCCGTTGATGCGCAGGACTTCGGCGGTTTCGGTTTTTAGTGCGGCGTTCATCGGTGGCACCTCGCTGATCGTATTGCTTGCAGAAACGAGTTCGGATTCGACACGGTAAAAACTGCCGATTTTTCTCTACATTTATCCCGATGTTGGCATCACGAATTGCGCGCCGGCGCGGATGCTCGCGGGCCAACGCGTGGTGACGGTTTTCAAACGCGTATAAAACCGCACGCCTTCGGGGCCGTAGATATTGTGATCGCCGAACAGCGAGGCTTTCCAGCCGCCGAAACTGTGGAATGCCATCGGCACCGGAATCGGTACGTTGATGCCGACCATACCGACCTGGATGCGATGGGCGAAATCGCGCGCGGCATCACCGTCGCGCGTGAACAAGGCGACGCCGTTGCCGTATTCGTGCGCGTTGACCAAGGCGACGGCTTCGTCGTAGGTTTCGACGCGCAGGATGCTCAGCACCGGGCCGAAAATTTCCTCGCGATAAATGCGCATGTCGGGTTTCACGCGATCAAACAGGCAACCGCCGAGAAAAAATCCGCCGGCGCATCCGGGCGCGCTGAAACCGCGACCGTCGACCACGAGTTCGGCACCTTCGGCCACACCGATATCGACGTAGCCTTTCACTTTTTCGCGATGCGCCGCGCTGATCAGCGGGCCCATGTCCATGCCGTCGGCATCACCGCGGCCGATCTGCAATGCGCGCACTCTTGGCGCGAGTTTTGCGACCAGCGCGTCGGCGACTTTATCGCCGACCGCAACCGCGACCGAGATCGCCATGCAGCGCTCGCCGGCCGAGCCGAAACCCGCGCCCATCAGGGCGTCGGCTGTCTGCTCCAGGTCGGCGTCGGGCAGCACCACCATGTGATTTTTTGCGCCGCCGAGCGCCTGCACGCGTTTGCCGTGCGCGCAGCCGGTGGCGTAGATGTAACGCGCGATCGCGGTCGAACCGACGAAGCTGACCGCCTTGACATCGGCATGTTCGAGGATCGCGTCGACCGCGACCTTGTCGCCATGCACGACGTTGAAAACGCCGTCGGGCAATCCGGCCTGGGTCAGCCATTCGGCCAGCAGCAGCGATGAAGACGGATCGCGTTCGGACGGTTTCAGCACAAAACAATTGCCGCACGCAATCGCGATCGGAAACATCCAGAGCGGCACCATCGCCGGAAAATTGAACGGTGTGATTCCCGCGACCACGCCGAGCGGCTGGCGCAGCGAATGCGAGTCGACCTGGCTGCCGACGTTCTCGGTAAATTCGCCCTTGAGCAATTGCGCGATACCGCACGCGAACTCGACGACCTCGATGCCGCGCTGCACTTCGCCGAGCGCATCGCTATGGGTCTTGCCGTGTTCGGCGGTGATCTGCGCGGCGAGCGCATCGGCATTCTTTTCGAGCAGTTCGCGAAACTTGAACATCACGCGTGCGCGTTTCAGCGGCGGCGTTTGCGACCACGCCGGGAAGGCCGCTTGCGCTGCTTGCACCGCGCTATCCACATCCGCTGCGGTGGCGAGCGGCAGCGTGCCGGATGCTTCGCCGGTCGCCGGATTGTACACCGGTTGGCTGCGTGCATCGACAGGGCCGATACGCTGGCCGCCGATGTAGTGCGGAATCATTGCGGGTGCGAGCATTTTTTATTACTCCGTATCAATCCAAGTGCGACATATTCGTCGACACGTGGTACTGCAAACACATTGAAAAAGTAGCCGTCATCCCAGCGCAGGCTGGGATCCAGTTCTCCGTTGGGCACCTCAAGACCTGGATTCCAGCCTGCGCTGGAATGACGAGCTTCAGAGACTCCTAACCCACCGCGCGAATCGCCTCGGCAACCGCCGAAAACATGCGGTCGAGTTCCGCATCGGTCGTGATCACCGGTGGCGCCATCGCGATCGTGTCGCCGGTAAAACGCAGCAGCATGCCGCGCTTCAAACCCTCCTCGAACACGCGCAATCCGCGCACGCCGACCTGGCCACCAAGCGGCGACATTTCGATCGCCGCGGCGGCGCCGCAATTGCGGATGTCGATGACGTTCGGCTCGCCCTTCAATGCATGCGCGCCGAGTTCGATTTTGCCGGCGAGTGTGGCGAAGCGTTTTGGCACGTCGTCCTCGTGCAGGATGTCCAGCGTCGCGTGCGCTGCGGCGACCGCCAGCGGATGCGCGGAATAGGTGTAGCCGTGGAAAAATTCGACGGCGTAATCCGGCCCCTGCATGAATGCGTCGTAGATGCCCTGGCGTGCGATCACGCCGCCCATCGGCACGGTGCCGTTGTTGACGCACTTGGCGAACGTGATGAGGTCGGGTATGACGCCAAACGCCTGTGCGCCGAACCAATCACCCATGCGGCCGAAGCCCGTGATCACCTCGTCGAAAATCAGCAGGATGCCGTGTTTGTCGCAGATCTCGCGCAGGCGTTTGAGGTAACCGACTGGCGGCACGACCACGCCGACCGAGCCCTGCATCGGTTCGACGATCACCGCGGCAATCGTCGATGCATCATGCAACGCGACGATGCGTTCGAGATCGTCGGCGAGATGCGCACCCCACGTCGGCATGCCTTTCGAGAACGCCATTTCCTTGAGGTTGTGTGTGTGCGGCAGATGATCGACGCCGGGGATCATCGCGGTCGCGAACATCTTGCGATTGGCGACCATGCCGCCGACCGAAATGCCACCGAAACCGACACCGTGATAACCCTTCTCGCGACCGATGAACCGCGTGCGCGAGGCATCGCCTTTCAAGCGATGGTAGGCGAGGGCGATCTTCAGTGCGGTGTCCACCGCCTCGGAGCCGGAGTTGGTAAAAAACACTCGATTCAGATCGCCCGGTGCGACGTCGGCGATGCGTTCGGCAAGCCGGAAACTTTCCGGGTTCGCCACCTGGAACGCCGGAATATAATCGGCGCGGTCGAGCTGGTTTTTTACCGCTTCGACAATCCTGGCCGGGCGATGGCCGAGCGAACTGCACCACAAACCCGAAAGGCAATCGAACAGGCGCTGGCCTTCGACGGTCGTGTAATACGCGCCCTCGGCGCCCACCAGCAGGCGATCCAGCGGTTGGTGTTTCTTGAAGTAACGATTGTGCGTGAACGGCATCCAGTACGGATCTAGATTGAGATCCGCGACGGCATGCGGCGTCGACGTGTTGGCGGCGAGATTCATCGGTGGCGGCTCCTGGCGGTCAAGCGGCGGCTCGCGGGTAGGCGAAGTTTTTGCGCGCATCGTCCTTATGTCACGGGACGACGGCATTCTGAATTCGCGCGCTGCGGACGGCGTGTCGCGGCGCTGGCGACGAAAGCGTTTTCGTCGCGCTGAATCTGAGGGGCCTAGAATTGCACTATGTGCGCCGCGATGCAACGGGGGCATTCGTACGTCGTGCGTGATATTTTGCCGCATCGACTGTAGCGGATAAAACCATGGAACTGATCCTCCGTCATGCCAACCTGCCCGACGGTCGTTGCGATATCGATATCGGCATCGACGACGGGCGCATCGTCGTGGTGGAATCCGCGCTCGCTGCATCCGCCGCGCAGGAAATCGATGTGCGCGGACGGCTCGTATCGCCGCCGTTCGTCGATGCGCATTTTCATCTCGACGCGGCGTTGTCGCTTGGATTGCCGCGGCGCAATCGCTCGGGCACCTTGCTCGAAGGCATCGCGTTGTGGGGCGAGCTCAAGCCCGATCTGACGCAGCAAGCGGTGGCCGCGCGCGCGATGGCGTATTGCGATATGGCGGTCGCGCAGGGTTTGCTCGCGATCCGCACGCACGTCGACATTTGCGACGATCGTCTGCTTGCGGTCGATGCGCTGCTCGATGTTCAGCGAAGAGTCGCGCCGTATCTCGACCTGCAACTCGTCGCGTTTCCGCAGGACGGTTTTTATCGCGCGGCGAGCGCGGAAAAAAACCTGCTGCGCGCGCTCGATCGTGGCGCGCAGGTGGTCGGCGGTATCCCGCATTTCGAACGCACGATGGCCGATGGTGCGGCGTCGGTGCGCCGGCTGTGCGAGATCGCGGCCGAGCGCGGATTGCTGGTCGATATGCACTGCGACGAATCCGACGATCCGCTGTCGCGGCACATCGAAACGCTGGCGGCGGAAACGCACCGGCTCGGATTGCACGGCCGCGTCGCCGGTTCGCATCTGACCTCGATGCATTCGATGGACAACTATTACGTCTCGAAATTGTTGCCGCTGATCGCGGAAGCCGGTGTCGCGGCGATCGCCAATCCGCTGATCAATATCACCTTGCAGGGTCGCCACGATAGTTATCCGAAACGTCGCGGCATGACACGCGCGCCGGAGCTCATCGCCGCCGGCGTGACTGTCGCGTTCGGCCACGATTGCGTGATGGATCCGAGGTATTCGTTCGGCTCGGCGGACATGCTCGAGGTCGCGCATATGGCCATTCATATCGGCCAGATGACCTCGCTCGACGGCATTGCCAATGTCTATGCCGGCATCACCACGAACGCGGCAAAAATCCTGCATCTGGACGGTTATGGCATCGCGCCGGGTTGTCGCGCCGATCTTGTCGTGTTGCAGGCGGCGGATCCGTTCGAGGCGATTCGCCTGCGCGCCGCACGTCTGCTGGTATTGCGCGGCGGTCGCGTAATCGCGCGCAGTACGCCCCGCCAAAGCGAGTTGTTGTTGCCGGATCGAGCGATCACGCTGAGCCTGGAATTCGCGTCGGGCAGCCTCTGAAAAACGCCGCGTGCGTTTGTTGCCTGTGAATGTGTTTACGCCATAGATCAGTCATGGCGGCTTGAGATAAGTATCAATGTCTATGCTGGCACCCACAGCATTCAAGAACGCAATGACTTCAGGTTCGAAGCCGATGGCCGGAGTGGACTTTGTTTCGTCGGTTGTGATCCAGAGAACAACTTGCAAGACAGCTTCCAGCTTGAACTGTTGTTTCAGGGCAAAGATCGTCTCAGCACGTGGTATCAGTTGCGCCACAAGTTTCGACGACATCTCGTAAATGTCGATGATGTCGTTCTCGATTCTGTCGGAGGAATAATTCCAATGGGAATGCTTTGGTCGCGGTAGTGCTTGGCGAAAAATTGATGTAGGTTCGAGCCCTAGGCGTCGCGTGGCCTCGTTGGGATTGAAATCTATGCCGTACAGGGAAAAGTAGACCTTGCCTTCGTTGGTCATGCACTGCTCTCCGAATGGCTCAGTGGATATTGACGCGCAAGGTGCACAGCCCTGCCAGGATCAGGCTGACACCGCCAATCAGCAAGGCATTGATCGGCGCATCGTC
>JANXUW010000254.1 GCA_025351985.1 Pseudolysobacter sp. | reverse complement strand
AGGATTATCATATTTGATTGCGCCTTTGTTGGCCAAGGCGGTTCCAAAAATAATGGAAGATGAAAGTGCAGCGTTCGTAGTCAGGATTATGGCCGGTGGTGCGCTGGAATTGCTTACCTCCAAAAGCTGTGATGGCGCGCTCGTGCCGATGCCTATTCCAGAACCACTGTCGACAAGCAATGAGTTGCCACCGGTAACGGATCCGGTAAATTTGACGAGATTATTGATTGTTCCGCTGATGTTGGCGGCACCGGTAGCGCCAGTCGAACCCGTCACTCCCGTCACTCCGATACTCCCTGTTACGCCGGCACTACCCGTGATTCCTGTAATACCTGTCGCACCGACCGCGCCTGTTACACCCGTAACGCCCGCGCCCGTGACACCCGTCGCGCCGGTAGAGCCCGACGGTCCAGTGGCTCCGGTCGATCCTGCATTGCCCGTCGTACCCGTGGCACCGCTGCCAGTCGCGCCAGTGATTCCAATACCTGTGGCGCCGGCAGGACCAGTGAAACCGATGGCGCCCGTTGAGCCGGCTATACCGGTCGCCCCCGTTGCACCAAAACCCGTGGCACCCGTCGCGCCGCCGACACCAGTCAAGCCAACGGCACCAGTCGTTCCGGCTACGCCAGTCGTGCCTGTTGCACCAAGGCCTGTTGCACCGGCGACGCCCGTAGCACCGGTTGGGCCGGTCACACCCACAGCGCCCGTAGTGCCGGCTGCACCAGTCGCGCCCGTCGCGCCGATTCCTGTAGCACCAGTGCTGCCCGCAGAGCCGGTAGGACCGGTCGCTCCAACGGCGCCTGACGTTCCGGTTGCACCGGTCCCGCCTGCCGCACCAACACCCGTGGCACCAATGGCACCTGTTGAGCCGGTGGGACCAACAGCACCTGTCGTGCCTGCTGCACCGGTCGCGCCCGTCGCACCAAAGCCCGTGGCTCCGGTAACTCCTGTAACGCCGTTTGCACCGGTAACGCCCTGAATGCCTTGCGCGCCGGTAATGCCGGTTGCACCCGTCGCGCCGACTCCCGTGGAGCCAGCAATTCCCGTCGCGCCGGTGGCGCCGGCGGGTCCGGTATTACCAACCGCACCGGTGCTGCCACTGCCGGTGGCGCCGGTCGCACCGGTGATGCCGAAGCCTGTTGCACCGGTCGGCCCCGTGGCTCCTGCAGTACCTGTAGCACCGGTCAGCCCGACCCTTGAGCCTGCAGCGCAAGGCCCAAGCGTGCCGGTGGCGATATCGAAACAAAGCACGCTGGCCTGTGCCGCAGAACTGCCCAGCGCAGGAATATTCACCGCGCCGTTGTATACCCGCAGCCAGTCGGTATTGTTGGCCGAATCACGCACGCTGAAACCACCACCCGCAGGTGCAGCCACGGTGACATCGGCTGCTTGAGCGACGCTGCCGGCGAGCGCAATGGAAATACAAACCCACAACGAATTTATTGCCAAATTCGCAATACGCATAACAGAACGCCCCTGATGGAATTGCCAATAATGTTGCTGCTGCAAATTATCTCGATAACGATAACGCGACTTGTATCGAAAACGTCGGCGCATAAACGCCTCAATCAAATATCTTCAGTGAATTGATGCAGCAGTGCGCTCGCTTTCTCGCACGTGTTCAACAAGCCGCAGTGTGCACCAGCCAAATATGTTCGACAACGCTGCCTACATCATTGGCTCGCGCCCATCGCGCGGCAAACCGCAGCGGCGCACCCAGATCGCCGCGAGCAGCAGCCACCACACGATCAATGCACTCACGATTTTTTGTGTGAGTCCGCGTGGCCATTCGCGCCAGAAGATGTTGATCCAGACGGCGGCGAAACAGACCAGCGCGAGCAAAAATGCAAAACGAAAATGCGTTCGCCACCACGCATCGCTGCGAAAGCGCGACGATTGCAACAGCATCGCGGTGGTCACGCAGACAAACGTCGTCAGCGCGGCGATGTTGTGGACGAAGCCATACAAGCTCGCATCGTGTTGCGGAGTGTCGGTCGGCGCGAGCACGACGATGAGCAGCGCCAGCGCCGCGGCGATGAACAAGCCCAACGGAGCCACGCTGCGCGCGTTCGCTTGCAGCGCGCCGTAAATTCCGAACGCCAAGCCAAGAATGGTCAAGGCCAACACAAAATACGCCGCTTGCATCCAGCCGGAATATTCACCGATGAGATAAAAACTCAGCGGCATGCGTTGCCAATCGAGATCGCTGCGCAAAAATTGCAGCAATGTGGCGATCAACACAAACATCGTCGTTCCAAGCAACGCGGTGGTTCCCAAGTGGCGCGATGCAGATGCGGAGTGCTGGCGCTTGCGCATGGCTTTCATTGAGGATTGCTGTCGTCGACCGGCGTTATCGCAGCAAACACAATGCTGCAACAGGTCACCGCACCTTCGGCTTTTTGCAGCTCGGAAACATCGACGCTGATCACTGCGATTCCGGCGTCTTCCAGCCGCTGCCGCGTGCGTGGAAAACACGCGGGATAGATCACAGCATCACCCATCAGCAATGCGTTGGCCGCGTGTTGTTCGGCAGGATCGACATCGATCATTTTCCAGTCGGCGAACAGCAAATCAGCGTCGTGGGTTTGATCCAGCCACGCGCGATTTATCAGCAAGGCATCCTCAGCAACACGAGTTACCGCAGATTTCAGATGCAGGCAATCGCGTGTCATCACGCTATGCACGGAGTAGCCAAAAGCCGCCGTCAATTCACGCAATTGGGCAATGCCAGCAGCGCTACTGCGGGCCGATGCGCCGACATAAATATCGCGACCAAGACGCAACACATCGCCGCCATCCAGCGTGCCTGGCGCGACAATCTCCAGCACAGTTCGATAGCGCGCGAGCACGTGCGCCACCGCTGCGACTTCAGCGCGACGCGATGCCGCACCGGGGCGCATCATGATCGCGACTTCGTCGAGCACGACCGCGACATCTTCGACGAATACCGAGTCCGCCAGGTCGTGCTGCGCCGGCAGCGAAATCACCTCGCAACCCAGCGACGCCAATGCACGCAGATAGTTGTGATGTTGCGCGATGGCGAGAGGCAGATCGATCGGCGCGCGCGATACGAACGACAGCTCGCAGTTCGCGAGCGCTGCACTGAGTTCGCGCGTGATCGCGATCCGCGACGGTTGCGCTGACATGATCAATACGCGCCCATGTAGTCGCGCTTGCCGATCTCGATGCCGTTGTGCC
>JANXUW010000640.1 GCA_025351985.1 Pseudolysobacter sp. | reverse complement strand
CAGTCTGGTAGCGCATCTGCCTGGGGGGCAGAGGGTCATCGGTTCAAATCCGGTCGTCCCGACCAATCGCGACTTTTCATCCCGCAATGCTCACGCACTTATGCGCCGCGCGCATGCCGCTGCTACCATTCCCGATTTGATCGCGATGCCATAACGGCGTCGCTTTGGCGGAGTGGAACATGCAGGAAAATCCCAAACGACGCACCTTGTATCCGGAGATCGATGCCTACGATACGGGCATGCTGCCGGTGTCCGAACTGCACACCGTATATTACGAACAATGCGGCAACCCGGCCGGTAAACCGGTGGTGTTTCTGCACGGCGGGCCGGGCGCGGGTTGCAACAGCAATGCGCGGCGTATCTTCGATCCGAAACATTACCGCATCGTCTTGTTCGATCAGCGCGGCTGCGGTCGTTCGACGCCGCATGCAGAACTCACCGATAACACCACCTGGCATCTGGTTGCCGATATCGAGCGCCTGCGCGAGCATCTCGGTATCGAGCGCTGGCAGGTGTTCGGCGGATCGTGGGGTTCGACCCTCGCGTTGGCCTACGCGCAAACGCATGCCGAGCGAGTCACCGAACTGGTATTGCGCGGCATCTTCATGCTGCGCCGCTGGGAACTCGAATGGTTTTATCAACACGGTTGCAGTGCGCTGTTCGCGGATGCATGGGAGGAATATCTCAAGCCGATTCCGCACGTCGAGCGCGGCGATCTGATCAGTGCCTACTATCGCCGCCTGACGAGCACCGATTCAACGCAGCGCCTGACGGCAGCAAAAGCGTGGTCAATCTGGGAGGCGAGCACGAGTTACCTGTTTCAGGACAAGGGGCATATTTCGGCCAGTGCCGGTGACGAATTCGCGCTCGCCTTCGCGCGTATCGAATGCCACTACTTCGTCAACGGGGGTTTTCTCGAATGCGACGATCAATTGCTGCGTGATATTTCGCGATTGCGCAATATTCCGGCAGTGATCGTGCAAGGCCGTTACGATGTCGTGTGTCCGATGCGCAGCGCGTGGGACCTGCATCGCGCTTGGCCGGAAGCGGATTTGCGCATCGTCGCCGATGCCGGTCATTCCGCGCTGGAACCGGGCAACGTGCATGAGCTGATCAGCGCCACGGATCGCTTTCGCTGAACAGAGTTGCCCGCAGCAAAACTGCGGGCACAAAAAAGCCGAGCCCAATACGGGCCCGGCTTCTTCAAGGCTTCGCTTAGAACTTAGTGGGCCGCGGCGGGAGCACTCAGGCAGGTGCTCATGAATTTCTTGCGATCATCGCCTTTCAAGGTCTTGGCCTGCGGATCGGCATTGCAGGTTTTCATCTTTTGCTGCTGCGTCACTGCGGGCGTCGCGGCAGCGGCAGGCGCTGGAGTTGCAGCAGCGGCTGGCTTGGCGGCGGCCGGCGTGGCGCTGTCTTTCTTCAGGCATTCGCTCATGAACGCCTTGTATTCCGGCCCTTTCAAGCTCTGCGCCTTGGCGCCCTGGGCGCAATCGCTCATCTTCTTCTGCTGCTGCGTCATCTGCTTGCCGGGTGGAGTGGCGGTGGGCGTGGGATCAGCAGCAAAAGCCGCCGACGCGCCCAGCGTGCAGGCAAGAGTGAAAGCGATAAACGTCTTTGCTGCGAATTTCATTGCGTATCTCCATGGGTGAGTGGTCGACGCCGACAGTGCGGCGGCGTGGCAGAGTCTACGCTTGCGCCTGGTCGCGCAACAGGCGCGATGCACAAATTTACGATGTCGTGTTAGCGCGGATTCAGCGCGCGTTGGCGGCGATTAAGCCGATGGCACGGATTGGCGATATTCGGATTGGCCTGTTGCCGCGTCATGGCAAAGCCCGGCATTCAGATTTTTTTGCAACGGCTTTGAAGCCGCTGAAAACTACAACTGAATTACTCCGCGCGTGCATCGCAGGGCGCGGAGTTAGTGGGTTCAGGCTGCGGCCGCTTCGACAATTTCGGCCATACGCGGGCCGCTGATCAGGGCCTGACGAATGCCGCCGACGATCAGCTCGATCTCGGCACTGGTGATGCCGAAATGCGGGGTGAAGCGCAGCGAATTGACACCGCCGTGGATCACGCCAAAACCGTGCTCGCGCAGGTATTCCTCGGTGCTGCCGCCGCCATAGCATTTGTACTGCGGCGCGAGTTCGCACGACAGCAGCAAACCGGTGCCTTGCACTTTCGTGATCAGGCCACCGAGTTCGCTCTTCAACACATTGAGTTTCTCGACGAACTCGTGGCCGCGCTCGGTGATGTTGGCACGCAATGCGGGCGTGAGCGTTTGCAAAGTGGCGCAGGCAACATCCATCGCACGCGGGTTGGTAGTCATGGTGTTGCCGTAAATGCCCTTGCGATACAGCTCGGCGGTGCGCGGCGTGACGGCGAGCACCGACAACGGATATTGCCCGGCGTTGAGCGCCTTCGAATAGGTTTCCATGTCCGGCGCATCGAATTTTTCGAAGCCCGGATAATCGACGATCGACAACACGCCATGCGCGCGCAGACCGGCCTGGATCGAATCGACCAGAAACAGGCTGCCATGCGCGCGCGTGAGCTCGCGCGCGGCGGCATAGAACTCCGGCGTGACGGCACGGCCCGGATCGCCTTCGCCCATCACAGGTTCGAGGAACATCGCCTCGATGAACCAGCCGTTCTTGTCGGCATCGGCAAACGCGGTACGCAGTTGTTCGACGTTGTACGGTTCGACAGTGATCAGCGAGTCGTTGTTGCGATAGCTG
>JANXUW010000616.1 GCA_025351985.1 Pseudolysobacter sp. | reverse complement strand
GGTCGACGGTCCCGATGATCCGCGCCCGGATGACGAGGGCTTTGCCGTGACGACGACGCTGCGACGGCGGCGCGACTACAGCCAGGACGGCGTGCGTTGCTCGCTCGAGGAGAGCCTCGAGTCCCGAAGGCATTCGCGAATTCGCGAACGGCCTCGAAGACATCATCGTGGTCGAGGAAAAACGCTCGTTCATCGAGGCGCAGATCAAGGAATACATGTACAACTGGCCGACGCGACCGTCCGTGGTCGGCAAGTACGACGAAGCTGAAAACTGGATTCTGCCCTCGACGGGCGAACTCACGCCGGCCACGATCGCGGGCGTGATCGCCAAACGCCTCGCGCGTTTTTTCACTTCCGATCGCATCAAGGAACGCCTCGCTTTCATGCAAGCGAAGGAAGCCGAACTTGCCTTGCCGCGACCGAATTTTCCGCGCGCCGCGCACTATTGTTCCGGCTGCCCGCACAACAGTTCGACCGTCGTGCCCGAAGGCACGCGCGCGCTCGGCGGCATCGGCTGCCATTACATGGTGACGTGGATGGACCGCCGCACCGACACCTTCACCCAGATGGGCGGCGAAGGTTCGACCTGGTGCGGCCAGGCGCCGTTCACCGAAACCAAGCATGTATTCCAGAACCTCGGCGACGGCACGTATTTCCATTCGGGCTCGCTCGGCATTCGCCAGACGCTTTCGGCGGGTGTCAACATCACGTTCAAGATTCTCTACAACGATGCAGTCGCGATGACCGGCGGCCAGCCGGTCGACGGCACCTTGACCGTTCCCGACATCGCGCATCAGGTGCGCGCCGAAGGCGTGAAGACGATCGTCGTGATGTCGGACGACATCGAAAAATGGTCGAAGCCCGAGATTTTTCCGGAAGGCGTGGAGTTCCACGCGCGCGAACATCTCGACAGCGTGCAACGTCGCCTGAGCGAAACGACTGGCACCAGCGTGCTGATTTTCGACCAGACCTGCGCCGCGGAAAAACGCCGTCGCCGCAAGCGCGGCAAGATGCCCGATCCGGCCAAGCGCGTGATGATCAACTCGATGGTCTGCGAAGGCTGCGGCGATTGCGGCGTGAAGTCGAATTGCGTGTCGGTGTTGCCGCTCGAAACCGAATTCGGCCGCAAGCGCAGCATCGATCAATCGAACTGCAATAAGGATTATTCGTGCGTCAACGGCTTCTGCCCGAGCTTCGTCACGGTGCACGGCGGCGCGCTGAAAAAGCGCAAGGGTTCGGGCACAAAGACCGGTTTCGATGCTTTGCCGATGCCGACCTTGCCGAGCCTCACGCAGCCGTGGAATATCCTCGTCACCGGCATCGGCGGCACCGGCGTGGTCACGATCGGCGCATTGCTCGGCATGGGCGCGCATCTCGAAGGCAAGGGCGCCACTGTGCTCGACCAGACCGGCCTCGCGCAGAAAGGCGGCGCGGTGACGTGCCATATCCGCATCGCACCGACGCCCGACGATATCCACGCCGTGCGCATCGCCGCCGGCGAAGCCGACCTCGTGATCGGCTGCGACATGGTCGTGGTCAACGACTACTGGGCGCTGTCGAAAATCCGCGCCGAACGTGCGCACGTCGTGCTCAACACGTATGAGGCAATGCCCGGCACATTCACGCGCAACGCCGACATGCAGTTTCCGGCGAAGGAAATTGTCGAGGCGGTGAAACTCGCGCTCGGCGGCAAGAATCCCGACCTGGTCGATGCCACCGACCTCGCCGTTGCGCTGATGGGCGATTCGATCGCGAGCAATCTTTTCATGCTCGGCTACGCGTGGCAGCAGGGCAAGGTGCCGGTGAGTTTCGAGGCACTGATGCGCGCGGTCGAACTCAACGGCGCGGCGATCGAGATGAACAAAACGGCGTTCCAGTGGGGCCGCCTCGCCGCGCACGATATCGCCGCAGTGCAGGCGGCGGCGCATCCGCCGGCGCCGGTGGCGGAGCGTTCCAGCGAGTCCACCGCGATCAACGATCTGCATCTGAGCGAATCGCTGGACGAGCAGGTCGCACGGCGCATGCGTTTCCTGACCGATTACCAGGATTCGTCCTACGCCGAGCTGTACAAGACGCTCATCGACCAGGTGCGCAGCGCCGAAAAACAGAAAGCCGCCGGCAAGAACGAACTCTCCGAGGCCGTTGCGCGTTATGCGTTCAAGCTCATGGCGTACAAGGACGAATACGAAGTCGCGCGCCTCTACACCAACGGCGAATTCCTCAAGCGCATCCAGGATACGTTCGACGGCGACTACAAAGTGCATTTCCACCTCGCGCCGCCGCTGTGGTCGCGCCGCGACGACAAGGGCCAGCTGATCAAGCGCGAAATGGGGCCGTGGATGATGCGTGCATTCACGCTACTCGCCAAACTCAAGGGCCTGCGCGGCGGCACGTTCGACATCTTCGGCAAATCCGCCGAGCGTCGTTCGGAGCGCCAGTGGATCGTCGATTATCGCGCCGCGATGATCGAACTCTGCAACGGCCTGGATCACGACAACCACGCCCTAGCCGTGCAGATCGCCAGCGTACCGGAGAACATCCGCGGCTACGGTCATGTCAAGGAAGCCCACGAAGTAAAAGCCAAGGCCAGCTGGAAGCAGCTGCTCGCGACGTGGCGCTTGCCGGTGATAACGGCGAAGTCTGCGGCTTGATATCTATTTGCTGCAAAGCTGACACATGCGTCAGCTTTGCGGTGAAGTTCGCGCGCCGCAGAACTCTCTGGTTAGTAGCTCACCGATACTTCACGACGCTTTCGGTCGCACCAATTTCACTTGCAGCTCGCAGCCAACGGCGCTGGCATAACGTTTCAGTGTAGTCAGTGAAGGCGCGTGTTTGCCCGCAGACTCAAGCCTGGAGATTGCGCTCTTTGTTGTGCCCATGCGTTCGGCCACGGCATCCTGGGTTAGACCAGCACGAGAGCGCGCCTTGAGTAGTTGGCCAACAACTTCGTATTCAAGCGCGAGCGCATCGTAGGCCTCCGCGAAGCCTTTGCGTGTACGTGCTTTGGCCATGAACTCGTCATGCTTGTGCGGCACAGGTTTGTATTTCAGTTCAGTCATCTTGCAACTCCTTCAGGCGCCTGCGCGCCAGCTTTAATTCTTGATCGGGCGTTTGCCGCGACTTCTTGATAAACGCATGCAGAACGACTATGCGTTTGCCTATAAGGAAACAGTAGAAAGCGCGTCCGATAGCAGACCGACCACGCGGACGAAGCTCGAAAAGTCCACCACCAAATGCGCGCGAATGCAGAAGGCGCAGGCTGGGGCCATGATCTGCCAATAGCTCGATGAGCCGCGCATAGTCGGCCAACACATCCACTGGCCACGACTGCACTTCTGCCATGACCCGCGCGTGGAAGTATTCAATCTCGAATGGCATATTTTATGTTAGCAAATACGCTAACTCTTCCGCAATAAGCACAGATGTAGCGCCCCGGTTATGTACAGCCAAAAAAGTCGATCTTTTATTGGGGCGAAGGAAAGTACGGGCACTTCTGCGCGTATGATAAGAAGTTTGATAACGCCGTAATCGAGCTTTGTTGTTGATGGATCAGGCGAGTTTTCTGCAATTGCTGATGCACGTGGATTGGCGTGCCGCGTTCGACGCGGCGACGCTGGCACGCGCGGATACCTGTGTCCGCGAACACCGCGTGTCGCAACTGCGCTATCCCGAGTCGGCGCGAGGTAGCCTGCAAGGCGTGGTGCGCACGAACGATCACGCGCCGTATCGCTGCAGCGTGAATGTATTCGAGCCGGACGGACCGCTGGTGAGTACCTGCACGTGTCCGATCGGCCACGGCTGCGAACATGTCGCGGCGATCCTGCTCGCGTGTACCGCTTTGTCCGCACCACCGGCGGCGGTCGAAATTTTGCAGGTACAACCGACCCCGGTTTTGCGCCTGCGCAGTCTGCACGCCGCGCGCGAACGGCATGGCCGCACGGTGCACGAAATCCTCGGTTGCGCGCATCTTTTTTTCGATTACGCCAGCCACCGCATGCAGCCCGATGAAATGCCGCGACTGCGTCAACTTGCGGATGGACGACAGATCGAAGTGGTGCCGAATCGTGCGGCCGAACTGGCGGTGTACGAGCGCTTCGAGGAGCTCAGCCTGCTTGATGCACAACTGCTCGCGCCGCTGCTGAGCGAAGGTGCCGAACAACTCGGCGACGGCGACTTTGTGCTCGAACGCGGCCGCGGCGAAATCGCATCGCCCGATCATTGGTTGCCGTTGTTGCCGCGGCTAGCCAACGAAGGTTTCCAGGTCGAATTCGATGCGAGTTTCCCGATCGAAGTTTTGCCGCCGGCGGAAAAATGGGTTGCGGAAATCGATGACAGCGCGGCGCGCTGGTTCGACGTCAGCCTCGGTATCGTGATCAACGGCGAGCGCATCGATCTGCTGCCGATCCTGCGTCGCGCGCTGAGCGATCCGTCATTCCCGCTCAAGCCCACCGCGCACGAAGCCGACGATGCGATGTGGCTCGCGCCGCTCGATGAGCGCCGTCGCCTGCCGCTACCGTTGAAACGTGTGCGCGCGCTGATCGCACCATTGCTGGAGTGGCTGGAAAATTCCAGCGGCATGGCCGATGGGCATCTGCGGCTGCATCGCGCGCAGGCGTCGGTGATCGACGAGCTCGCGCGTGGCACCGGCTTGCCGTGGCATGGCGGCGAATCGTTGCGCGAGCAGATCGCCACGTTGCGCGAGCATCATCATGTTGCCGATGCGCCGCCCGGATTTCTCGCGACGCTGCGACCGTACCAGCAGGAAGGTCTGGCGTGGCTCGGTTTTCTCGCCAAGGCTGGGCTCGGCGGCATTCTCGCGGACGACATGGGCCTCGGCAAAACCGTGCAGGTGCTGGCGCATGTGTTGGCGCAATATCAAGCACAGAAAATTTCTGCGCGGCTGCCGACGCTGGTGATCGCACCGACCAGCTTGGTCGCCAACTGGCGTGCCGAAGCCGCGCGCTTTGCGCCGCAGTTGCGCGTGCTGGTGTTGCATGGATCGGCGCGCGAATCGCAGTTCAAGCTGATCCCGACGCATGACCTGATCATCACCACGTATCCGCTGCTGGTGCGCGATCGCGATGTGCTGCTCGAACATGCTTTCGGCCTGCTCGTGCTCGACGAAGCGCAGATGATCAAGAACGCGCAAACGCAAACCGCGAAGGTGGTGCGCGAAATAAAAGCGCAGCGGCACATCGCGATGACCGGCACGCCGCTGGAAAATCATCTTGGTGAACTCTGGGCGCAATTCGATGCGGTCGAACCCGGCCTGCTCGGTAGCGAGCGCCAGTTCACGCGCGCCTATCGCACGCCGATCGAGAAACACGCGGATGCCGATACGCAGGCGATGTTGAATCGCCGCATCGCGCCGCTGCTGTTGCGTCGACGCAAGCAGGATGTGCTCAAGGATCTGCCGCCGAAAACCGAAATC
>JANXUW010000578.1 GCA_025351985.1 Pseudolysobacter sp. | reverse complement strand
GCTTAGTGCAACCGAAGTTTCGGTCGGCGAATTTCGCGAATTCGTCAAGGCGACTGCGTATGTCAGTGATGCCGAAAAATCTGGCGGCTCCAGCGTTTACGATGAGGCCAGCGGGCGCATGATCGAAGCGCATGGCGTGAGCTGGCAGCAGGATTATCACGGTGAGCCGGCCAGCGAACGCCTGCCGGTAATTCATGTTTCGTGGAACGACGCGCAAGCCTATGCTATGTGGCTCAGCGAGCGCACCGGCAAGCATTACCGGCTGCCGAGCGAAACCGAATTCGAATACGCGTTGCGCGCCGGGACAAAATTGCGCTACTGGTGGGGCGAGGATACGCCGCTCAAGGCGCTGGCGAATGTCACCGGCGATGGTGATCGCTCACCGTCGAAACGCGGCTGGAGCAATGCCTTCAGTCACTACACCGATGGTTATTGGGGGCCGGCGCCGATCCGCAGTTTTTCTGCCAATCCGTTCGGCCTTTACGACATCGACGGCAACGTCTCGGAATGGGTCGAGGATTGCTGGCACGACAACTACACGCGCGCGCCGAGCGACAGTCGCGCGTGGGTCAATCCGGGTTGTGAGAGCCACGTCGTGCGCGGCGGTTCGTGGGGCAGCGCGCCAGATCAGGTGCGGTCGGCCTATCGCATTCAGGCCGCGGCCAACACGCGCAGCGCGCGTGTTGGCATTCGGCTCGCGCGTGATTTGTAGCGCGCGCATTTTTTGCAGGTTGTTGCGGAATGATCGTGAATCGACGGAGCGCGTGTGCACAGTGATGACGAAATCCTGCAGCGCCTGGAAACGCTGAATGCGATCGGCGTGGCGTTGTCGTCAGAGCACGATATCGACAGCCTGCTCGAACGCATCCTCGAAGCCGCGCGCGATTTTGCGCACGCCGATGGTGGCACCCTGTATCGCGTGCGTGATCGGCAACTGGTTTTCGAAGTCGTGCGCAACGATACGCTGGGTTTGGTGCTCGGCGGCAAGCAGGGCCAGCCGATCAATTTCGCGCCGCTGCCGTTGTATGCCGAAGACGGCCGCAGCAACGATACGACGGTGGTCGCGCACGCCGCGTTGTGCGGGAAAACGGTGAATATCGACGATGCCTATGCCGCACACGGCTTCGATTTTTCCGGCACCTACGCCTTCGATCGTGGCACAGGTTATCGTTCGCAATCTTTCCTGACGGTGCCGATGAAGGATCATGCCGGTAGCGTGATCGGCGTGCTGCAATTGATCAATGCCAAGCATGCTGACGGCGTGGTGCGCGCGTTTTCATCGGCCGATCAGCAACTGGTGGAATCGCTCGCGTCGCAAGCCGCAATCGTATTGAACAATCGCCAGCTGATCGAACAACTCGAAACGCTGTTCGAGTCATTGATCAGCCTGATCAACAACGCGATCGATGAAAAATCGCCGTACACCGGCGGCCATTGCGATCGTGTGCCGATCCTGACGATGCTGCTCGCCGCAGCGGCGGAACGTTGCAACATCGGACCGCTTGCGGATTTCCGCATGAGCGATACCGACCGCTACGAACTCAAGATTGCGGGCTTGCTGCACGACTGCGGCAAGATCACCACACCGGTGCATGTGATCGACAAGGCAACCAAACTCGAAACCTTGTTCGACCGCATTGCGCTGATCGACACGCGTTTTGAAATATTGCTGCGCGATGCCGAGATCGCTCATCTCAAGGGTGAGCTCGATAGCCACGCTTATGCGCAACGTCGGCATCAACTCGCAGCTGATCGCGAGCTCGTACGTCGTTGCAACAGCGGCGGCGAATTCATGGATGACACGCAGGTTCAAGCGATCATCGCGTTGGCGAAAAATTGCTGGCGCACGCACGATGGTAAAACCGTGCCGTTGTTATCCGACGAGGAAGTCGAAAATCTCTGCGTGCGTCGCGGCACGCTGACCGCTACTGAGCGCGAGATCATCAATCACCATATCGTGGTCACGATCAAGATGCTCGAAACCTTGCCGTGGCCACCGCATCTGCGCCGCGTGCCCGAGTACGCCGGTGGTCATCACGAGCGCATGGACGGGCGCGGTTATCCGAAGGGACTCAAACGCGAGCAGATGAGTATTCCGGCACGCGTGATGGGCATCGCCGATATTTTCGAAGCACTGACCGCGCGCGATCGTCCGTACAAGCCCGCCAAATCATTGTCGGAATCGTTGTCGATTCTTGGCGAAATGAAACGCGACGGGCATATCGATCCGGATCTGTTCGATGTGTTTCTGCGTGAGCGCGTGTATCTCGATTACGCGAGGCGTTATCTTGATGCGGACAAGATCGATCGTATCGACTGGAAAAAAATTCCGGGCATCAGCGCTGAGTTTGCCGCGGAACTGGCGGCGAGCGATCCGCAAGACACGTTAATCACACGCTGAGTTAAACTTTGCGACGTAGCCTCGACATACGCCCATTGGCTGCCGGGTGTGCGTGCCTGGGCGAACCGTTAAATCAAACCGTATCTCAAATCAAACCGTATCTCGAACATGTTTAATCAACATCGGTCGCATGACTGTGCACGGGCGGAACACGAATGACGCAAGCAGATACGCCGGATACGAATCTCGCTAAGTTGCGCGCAATCGAACTGGATATTGCCGCGGGAAAATTCCACGAAGCTGCTGCGGCATTGAATACGCTGAGTTTCGAGTCGCCGCCGGATGCACGTATCTACCTGACTGCGGCGATGCTCGCGCGCGCGGTAAAAAATCCGCGTCAGGAAATTCTGTCTTTGCAGCGCGCTATCGCCGTGGCGCCGCGCTGGTTGCCGGCACAGATCGAACTTGCAGGGGCGTTATCGCGAGAAGGGCAACACGCGCACGCGATCGCCATCATCGACCAGGCGGTTGCGCTTGAACCGCGCGAAATGGGCGTGCTCGAGGCCGCTGTCGCGATCAAGAACGCGGCCGGAGATTTTGTGGCTGCGCAGGGATATTTGCAGACCGCGCTCGAGCTTCGGCCCGATAATATGCAGGTCGCATCGGCCCTCGCTGTGAGTTTGGCGAAACAAAGCCGTTTTGACGAGGCCGAGATCCATTTGCGCCGCGTGCTCGATAAAAATCCGGACGACCCGTTTGCGCTCGGTTGGCTCGGCACATGTCTTATCGGGTTGAACAGAAAAGACGAGGCCGCGATTGTGCTGGCGCATGGCGTTGCACTGGTGCCGGAGAATGACAGCCTGCGGTTCTATCTCGCGATTGCGCGGGGCGAAACACCGCGCACGCAGCCGAAGGAATTGATGCGGGAGTTCTTCGACGGTTACGCCAGCCAGTTCGATCAGCATCTGCTCGGGAAGCTCAAATATCGCGTGCCGATAAAAGTCGCCGAGATCATTCTCAAGGCGCGCCCCGATCGCGCTATCAGTGTGCTCGATCTCGGTTGTGGCACCGGCTTGCTGGGTGCCTATCTGGGGCGAATCAAGGGCGCATTCGTTGGCGTGGATGTTTCGCTGAAAATGATCGAGCAAGCCGTTCGCTACGACGTCTACACCGACTTGCGTCAGGCCGATCTGCTTGAAGAATTGCAGCGAACCTTGTCGGGTTCGTTCGATTACATTACGGCGAACGATGTATTTATCTACGTCGGCGATCTGTCCGAGATTATCCCGGCATCCTTCGCCGCGCTTGGCAGGGGCGGAGCGATGATTTTTTCATGCGAAACGGCAGGAGACGCGGAAGGCGCGTTGGTGCTGCGTCCGAGCAAACGTTATGCGCATTCGCGTGAGTCGATCGAAACCTTGTGTCGCGATGCGGGCTTCGTTACATGCGCGATCGAGGCGATCGATTTGAGACTGGAAGACGGAACCATTCCGGTGGCCGGATTTATTGCCGTTGCGCGGAAGCAATAAGCAATGATTTTTCAAACCACGCATTCAAATATTCACAGGGATTTGGAATACGCATGAATCAAGCAAAAACATCCGACCCGAATCTCGCCAAGCTGCATGCCATTGAAGCAGATATTTCTGCAGGAAAACTTCAACAGGCCGCTACTTTACTCAATACAATGAATGCGGCAACGCCGGCGGATCCGCGCATCTATTTGGCCGCAGCAATGCTCGCACGCGCGGCCAATAATCCAAAACAGGAAATCGCGTCACTGCAACACGCGGTCGCCATATCGCCGCGCTGGCCACCCGGATACCTCGAACTTGCAAAGGTGTATTCGCGTCTGGCGCGACACGATGAAGCGGTGGCCACCGCAAACCGTGCCGTCGAGCTTGTGCCAATGGATATGACGGTGCTGGAAGTCGCAGTCGCGATGGCGCATGCGGCGGGCGACACGATAACAGGGCAGCGTCATCTGCAGTCCGCACATGCGCTGAAGCCGACCGATACACGCATTACCAAAGCGCTGGGTATCTGTCTCATTGCAATGGGCGATTATCGTGGGGCGGAAGCGCATTGGCGTAATGCACTCGTGCAAGATGCGGATGACTGGTTTGTGCTGGGCTGGCTCGGTGCCTGTCTGATCGGGCTTGAGCGGAAAGAAGAGGCCGCTGAGGTGCTGCAGCGTGCCATTTCGTTGTCACCGGATAATCCGACGTTGATATTTTATCTGGCGGTAGCGCATGGCGAAACGCCACTTACCCAGCCGCGGGAAATGACCCAGGATTTGTTCGACGGATATGCGAATCGATTCGACAAGCATCTGGTCGGTGAACTCAAATACCGCGTGCCGAAACGCGTCGCCGAGATTATTCGCGAGAGATCCTCCGGACTCGATACGAGCGTACTTGATCTGGGCTGTGGCACCGGTCTGCTCGGCGTGTATCTTGGCCCGATCAGCGGCGCGTTTGTCGGTGTGGACGTGTCGGCAAAGATGCTTGAAAAAGCTGTTCCGCATGGCGTCTATACCGAGTTACGGTAGGCGGATTTGCTTGACGAGCTGCGCCGCATATCGCCCGATTCGTTCGAATATGTTACCGCCAACGATGTATTTATCTACGTCGGCGACTTGTCCGAAATCATTCCCGCGGCCTTCCAGATTTTGCATAACGGCGGTGCGATGATTTTTTCCTGCGAAACGGCCGATACCGCAGAGGGCGCATTGGTCCTGCGTTCCAGCAAACGCTACGCGCACTCTCGGGAGTCGATCGATATTTTATGCCGTGATGCCGGCTTCAGTAGTTGCAGTTTCGAGATGATTGAGCTGAGATTCGACGGTGGGAATGTTCCGATAGCCGGTTTTATTGCCGTTGCACAGAAGAGTTAAATGAAAACGCGCGATGCCATTGTTCGACATCACGCGTTTGCAAAAAACTCACTTGGGCGGATTATACGGAGCTACGAAAAATAGCGTTGCTCCGTATACCGTCAGTGAGCCGACGGCAGAGCCGATGTGTGTTTCGAGTCGACGTCGCTTTCGTCATCTGCCACGCGCTTGTGGTGATCCGCCGCCAGCATCAAGTACATCGCCGGCACTACGAACAAGGTGAACAGCGTGCCGATCGTCAGGCCGCTGGCAATGACCAGGCCCATGTTGAAGCGTGACACCGCACCGGCACCGCTGGCGATGATCAGCGGCATCACGCCGAGCACCATCGCCGCCGTGGTCATGAGGATCGGTCGCAGACGAATGCCGGTCGCTTCCTCGATCGCTTCGCGTTTGGATTTGCCTTCCGCCTGCAAGCCATTCGCAAATTCCACGATCAGGATGCCGTGCTTGCTGATCAATCCCATCAACGTCACGAGTCCGACCTGAGTGTAGATATTCAGGCTGGCGCCGCCGATACCGAGGCTGATGAAGATCAACGCACCGGCGATCGACATCGGCACCGAGATCAGAATGATGATCGGATCGCGGAAGCTCTCGAACTGAGCAGCGAGCGCGAGGAAGATGATGATCAGCGCAAAGACGAACGTCGTGACGAAGCCGCTCGACTCCTGCTGGAACTGGCGCGACGGGCCGGCATAATCGACCGTGTAGCCCTGCGGCAACGTGCGTGCCGCTAGCTCCTGCAGATATTGCAATGCCTCGCCCGATGACACGCCCGGGAACGGCACGCCGGAAAGCGTCGCCGCATTCAATTGCTGAAAATGATTCAGCGATTGTGGCACCGTTTTGGTGGTCACATGCGCGATCGTCGAGAATGGAATCGAGCTGCCGTCACCCGCACGCAGGTAATAGTTGGTGAGCTGATCGGTGTTCAAGCGATATTGCTGTTGCACCTGTGGAATGACCTTGTACGAGCGTCCGGCCATGCTGAAATAGTTGACGTAACCGCCGCCGAGCATCGACGCCAGCGCGGTGCCGACATCACGCATCGACAGACCGAGCTGCGCGGTTTTATCGCGATCGATTTCGACCTGCGATTGTGGCTGATCGATTTTCAGATCGCTGTCGATGAACATGAAACGGCCGCTCTTCTGCGCTTCCTGCAGCAGTTGTTCGGCGACGCCGTTCAAATTCGAAAACGATTCGGTCGTACCGATCACGAACTGCACCGGCAAGCCGTTACTGCCGGGCAACGGCGGTGGCTGGAACACCGAGATGCGCGAGCCGGCAATCTGCGACAGATCCTGTTGCACCTTCGGTTGGAGGTCGCTCGCGGTGGCCTTGCGCGCATCCCACGGCTTGAGCACCATGCCGGCGATCGACTGCCCGGGTTTGTCGATTTGGAAGACGTGATCCATCTCGTCGTATTTCTTGAACGTTTCGTACACCGCGCGCGAGTACAACTGGCGCTGCTGCAACGTGGCATTCGGCGCGGAGCTCGAGAACGCGATCACGATGCCTTGGTCTTCTTGCGGCGCGAGTTCGCTCTTGGCGCCGCCGTACAGGAAATAAATGCTGCCGAGAATGATCAGCGCAAACACCACCGTCACCGGCAAAAAATTCAGGCTGCCGTGCAACATGCGCTGGTAGGGACGGCGGATTTCCTCGAAACGACGGTCGATGAAATCGGTCAGGCGTTCTTCCCAACCGCTGCGATCCGTTTGATGCGTTTTCAGCAGTCGGGCGCACAACATCGGCGACAAGGTCAGCGCGACGATCGCAGAAATCGTCACCGCACCGACCAGCGTGAAAGCGAACTCGCTGAAC
>JANXUW010000573.1 GCA_025351985.1 Pseudolysobacter sp. | reverse complement strand
TCGACAAATTGCGCGGTAGCCGGCGTGGTATGCGATGAAATCCGCATCGCCGCAAAACGCATCGAATGCGGTATTGATCGGTCTTGCTTCGGCGCTGTTTTTCACGATGACCTACGTGCTGAATCGCAGCATGGTGCTTGGCGGCGGACACTGGGCGTGGACCGCGGCGCTGCGTTATCTGCTGACCTTGCCGTTGCTCGCACTCGTGCTGCCGATGCAGGGCGGGCTCGGTCAATTGCCGCGCGAGTTGCGCCGGCATCCGCGTACCTGGCTGTTATGGGGCGGCATCGGTTTCGGCCTGTTCTGCATCTGTCTTACCTACGCCGCATCGAGCGGGCCGGCGTGGCTCATTGCCGGATCGTTCCAGACCACGGTGATCGCCGGCCTGCTGTTATCGCCGCTGATCTATCGCGATACACGCCGACGCATTCCGCGGCCCGCGTTGGCGATGGCGTTGCTGGTACTGTTCGGCGTGCTGCTGATGCAGCTCGGACATTTCCACGGCCAGCTCGATGCGAGTGCATGGTTCGCGCTGCTCTGTGTGCTCATCGCTGCGTTTGCCTATCCGCTCGGCAATCGCATGATCCTGCTGCATCTAGAAAGCAGCGGCACGCCGTTGAATGCGACGCAGCGCGTGTTCGGCATGACCCTGGCAAGCCAGCCGGTGTGGTTGCTGCTCGCTGTTTATGCGTATCACGAGGCCGGTTGGCCCAGCCTTGCGCAAGTGCTGCAGGCTGGCGGCGTGGCATTGTTTTCCGGCGTGATCGCGACGGTACTGTTTTTCAAGGCCACGGCGATGGTGCGCGACAACCCGACCTCACTCGCCGCGGTCGAGGCGATGCAGGCCGTGGAAATTATTTTCTCGACGGTGATCGGTGTGCTCTGGCTCAACGAAGATTGGCCGAGCGGCATCGCTGCATTCGGCATCGTTGTGGTGATCGTCGGCATAATCGTATTCAGCCGGATCAGCGCGCGTGCCGCGGCGAGCGATGCGCGTATGGCTCGCGCCGCGCGCAGCGATCGTATCGACTGAACTGTGCCGCGCGCGTCGCTAGTTGTGCAAGCCGATACCGCGCGCCATCAGCGTGGCGAGCAACGGAATCAGCGCGAGCAGATGCAGCTCGATCAGCAGCATGCGGCGCACGAATCGCCAGTCGTTTGGCGCCACGCGATAGTCGGCATCGGCGGCTTGTGCGCGGCGCCAGCGGATGAACGCGAGCGTCGGCTGGATCGACAGGATTCCGATCAGCACGAACAAACCGATCTTGGCGTGGAACACCGGATTGTGCGCATAAAACGCCCATGGTTTTATGCCGAGCAGAACCCGACCGAGGCCGCTCGCGATCACCGCGATGGCTGCATACAAATAATGCAGATCGGTGCGCGCGAGTGCGTTGACATCGAGCACCGGTGGTCCGCCGCGCAGCAACGCCCATTCGCGCAGCAGCGTGAAAGCGAGGAAAAAAATGCTGAGAAAATGCAGGTAGGCGAGTACGGCGTCGAGATACATTTTTATCCTTCGGTCACCACGGCAGGTCGGACAGATCGACATTGCCGCCGGAAATAATCAGGCCGATGCGCTGGCCTTTAAAGCGTTCTCGATTTTTTATCAGCGCGGCCAAAACAGTTGCGCACGAGGCTTCGACGATGATCTTCATCCGCTCCCAGATCAGCCGCATCGCGGCAATCGTGTCGCTGTCGCTGACCAATAAAACTTCCACGCCGTAAAGTTGCAGCAGGTGCAGGTTGATCGCACCGATGGTGCCGCGCAGGCCATCGCAAATCGTGTTCGGCACGATGTCGGTCACGCGCTCGCCACGCCGCAGCGATTCGAAACCGTCGGCGGCGCCTTCGGGTTCGGCGGCGAAAATCCGCATCGTCGGCAGTAGGGATTTCGCCGCGATCGCCGAGCCGCCGATCAGCCCGCCGCCACCGAGCGGTGCGATCAAGGCATCGAGTTCACCGATCTCGGTCAGCAGCTCCAATGCGGCCGTGCCTTGCCCGGCGATCACGCGCGGATCGGTATACGGATGCACCAAGGTTGCGCCGGTTTCATTGCGCACGCGCTCGGCGGTTTCCTCGCGTGCGGCGATCGTGGCGGCGCAGCGATGCAGAATCGCGCCGTAATTTTCGATCGCGGCGAGTTTGGATTTCACCGCGCCTTCGGGCACGATCACATGCGCCGCGATGCCGCGCGTGCGTGCGGCGAGGGCGAGCGCCGCACCGTGATTGCCGGACGAATGCGTGACCACGCCGCGTTGCGCGACAGCATCATCCAGCGCCCACACTGCGTTGCACGCGCCGCGAAACTTGAACGCGCCGACGCGCTGGAAATTCTCGCATTTGAAAA
>JANXUW010000461.1 GCA_025351985.1 Pseudolysobacter sp. | reverse complement strand
TCACGCGGATATTCGTAGCGCAACTGGTCGAGCGAAAACACGCAGCGCGCCGCAATGCGCACGGTTTCATCCAGCAGCGCGCGTGGATAGATTTTCGTCAGCGCCTCGCGACGGCGAAGATGGCGTTCGCCGTTCTTGAACAAATGCCCGACGCCGGCGGCCACGGTCGTGCGGTGGCGAATCGCAGTGAGGGTGTCTTGCAGCGCACGGCGTCGACGCACATGCATGTGCACGTTGCCGGCGGCAACGGCGGGCAGATCACTGGCCTGCGCCAGTTGCATCAGGTCGCGCAGCCGCGTGGCGTCATCCGGACCTTTGTGCAGCTCGACCGCAAGCCACGCGCATTCCGAAAATTGTCTTTTGATCCAGCGGCCCTGCTCCGGCGTGGCGTTCGTTCCGGGAATCCACAGCGCGAGCAAACCGTCCGTATCGCACACGTCGTTGCGCGTCAGGTGGTAGTTGCCTTTTTCGGCATTCCGACGACCTTGCGTGATGAGTTTGCACAGCGCGGTGTAACCCTTCGCGTTTTCGACCAGCAACACGAACGTCAGTCCATCGTCGAGACGAATCTCGCTACCGACGATCAGGTGAACGCCGAGTTTTTTCGCCGATTCGTGCGCACGTACGATGCCGGCCAACGTGCATTCGTCGGCGATCGCCAGCGCGCGATAACCGATGTGCTTCGCGCGCTCCACGAGTTCGCGCGCGCTCGATGCGCCGCGCAAGAACGTGAAGTTCGATAGGCAATGCAGTTCGGCATAGGCCGGCACGATACTCATGCAAACCATCCGTGCAGCATCCACGGCCCCATGTCATCAGCCATTCGAAACGCCCACGCACGTTGGCCCTGGCGTGTCTCGATGACGTAGTAATCGCGTTGCAGATCGCCCCCTTCCCACCATCCTGATTCCACACGCTCAGGCCCGGCCAGGATGTACTTGGGTGCGCCGTGCAACGGCAACGGCTGATGGAACAACCAAGTCGGCCGGCTGCCGTCGCTCGGCATCGCTTCCTTGCGTTTGGAAAACACGGCGCGGCGCCACGCATGTTCGGGGCGCGGATCTTCCGTGGCTGTGATCTGGTAGACCTTGTCCGCACCGAGCCGCGCGCGCAAGCGATCGGCGAGCTGCGGCCACGTGAGTTGACTACCGCCTGCCCGTTCTTCGAACAAGTCCTCGGCATCGGGTACGAACGCGGGCAGATCCTCGGCACGAATACCGAGCGCGCGCACTCCGGCCGGTACGGTTGCGGCTTGTACCTTGAGCCGGCAGACATCGAACAATACCGACGCCTGCCGTTGCGGACTCTGCAGTCCAATGCTCAGAATGCTTGGCGGTAGGTCGTCGTGTTCGAGCACGAGGTCGAACTGCTGCACACCGCTGTCGCGACCTTGCAGGTACATGGATAAATCGCCGAGCAGTCGGCGCAACGGAAACAGCAACGTTTCGGAGGACTCGATCGCGTGATCGAATTCCATGCGCGTGGCAAACCGCGCGGCCGGATGATGCAGCGGCAACGGGTCGGGGGCGTCGCCGCGCATGCGATCGAGGTGATAGAGCATGGCCGGTGTGAATCGTTGTGCCAGTCCGCTGCGCGGCAAGCCAAACACTTCGCGAACTCGGCGCAACCCCATCGCCTTCAGGGCGATGATGTCCGCATCGGGCAGTCGTGAAACCTCCAAGGGCGCCTGCCCCAGTGCATTCAAAAATGGACTGCTGTGCATCACGGCCATTCCATCCTGGTTCGCTGAAAGCACGCAAGCTCCGAGCGCGGTCGGCGCCACCGCGATGCGGTGTGTGATGCCGAGCTCTGTCAGGTCGGCGCGCAGGCGGCGTTCGAGACGCGGCCACGGGCCGAACAAGGCCATGCTCGCGCCGATCTCCATCAGGATCGCATCGGTCTCGCGCAGGCTGATCATCGAGCTGTAACCGTAGGCCCAGCCCGCCAGCATCTCGCGCAGGCGCGTCTCACTTTCGGGGTCATGGGCGATGCAACGAAATTCCGGCAAGAGTGCGCGTGCGGCGGCGAGCGGAAGGCATGCACGTATGCCGGCGCGCTGCGCTACCGCGTTGGCATGCCGCACGACGCGGCGTTGCATGGGGCCCTCGGCGATAACCAGCGGCGTGCTGGTATCCGTGCTCCGACGCTGAAC
>JANXUW010000435.1 GCA_025351985.1 Pseudolysobacter sp. | reverse complement strand
CCAGACGTGGCCGGTGAGTTCCCAAGTGATCTGGTTGTCGCCGTCGCCGCCGGGCATGACGAGACGGAAGCGCGCCGGCATGTGCGCGGGTGCACGGAAGATCGGCGTCTGCGGTTCGGCGCCGACGAGCAGATTCGCGGTGGTGCGGGTTCCGTCGACATCCGACATCGACAGCAGCGAAATATTCTGCACGTCATCCTGCGTCAGGTGCATCCAGTCTTTCGGCGCATCAATGCCCATCGCGGCGTTGAGGCCCTTGCCGAAACGCAGCCACGCGGGTTCGGAGCGATAGTTGAATCCCGCCAGCGGATTGCCGGTGGCCCACCATGAATTGCCGTGGGTCAGCATGTTGGCGTCGTTCTGGTACATCACGACAAATTCGCGGAATACCTTGTCGCCGTTCCACACCGTCGCCGACGCAGTGGATTGCGGATCGGGCAACCAATGCGAGCCGAGCGGCTCGATGATGAGCGCGCCGAACAGGCCGCGATACACCTGCATCAGCGGGTCGGAAGGCAGCAGGTTGATCGCGCCGAATTCGATCGGTATCTGCTTGCCGTCGTCGATGCGCCCGGCGTACCACCAGTAGTCGACCTTGCCTTGCGGCGCGGCGGTTTGCAGCGGATTGTTGCCGATGTTGGCGCCGTCGCTGTTGCGTGCGTCGTAGGTCACGAGCTGCGCGTGCAGGCCGACGGTGGCCGACGAAGCTATCGGAATGTAGTTGTACGGCACGGCGTAGGTGAGGCCGAAACGCGACGCGGCTTCATAGGTCTTGAAGACCGTTTCGTTGCCTCTGAAATCGTTCACGAGCGTGACGTGAATCCAGTCGCCGGCATTCGCGCGCAATACGAGCGGTTCGATGTTTCCGGTCGGTTGGTATTTCTGGCCTTGCGGCACGCTGACGTATACCAGCGCGAGCGGGTCTTCCAACGGACTGGCCGTGTCGCTTCTGCCGTTGAGCAGATTTGCGCCGCGTGCGTTGTACTTGAGCACGCCGTTCGGCTGGCCGAGCGCCTGTTGCACAGTCATCGCGTGGACTTCGTATTCGCGGATGCAGGCTTGACCATTATTGCAATCCGGACGCATGCCCGGCGGTGGCTTGATCGGCTGTACCGGTGGCGGCGCCGACGCATTCAGCGGCTTGAGGAAAGCCTGCGGATTCGAGGGGCTGAACGCGCGCAGCAAACCCCACGCGCCGTTGGTCAAACCTTCGAACGACGCATCCGGATTGTAGAGATAATCGGTGGATTTTTCGGCGCCGATGCGCGGTAAATTGAACAGCAATTCGTAGTGTTCGGAAAGCAGGATGAATTGCGTATTGCGATAGCCGGAATTTTTCTCGAACGGCTCGGCCAGCCAGCGCATGCCGTGCATGGTGTAGTCGTGCATCGAAGTGTGCGCACCGGCGAGCAGGCGAATCTGCACCTTGTCGCCTTCGTAGGCTTGCAGCATTGGCGTATACGGATCGGTCGGGCTCATGCCCGCTGCGATCGGCTGCAGCGGGAACTTGAAACAGCTCACACCGCTGCATTCGGGATCGATCTGCGCGCCTGGCGTCGGCTGGTTCGAATACGCCGCATCGAAGCGCGGGATCGAGCGGAACGCCGAGGACAAATCGCCGGCATCCGGCGCCGCGTTCGGATTCACCGACTCGGGTTTGAACACACGCATCGGCAATGGTTCGCCGCGATAATTCATCGAGATCATGCCCGCGCCAAAATCCGTCACGAGCAACGGTTGCGGCGGCCACGGCGCTTGGCCCGGCAGATTGTTCACGAGCGATTGCGGCGTCTGCGCGAGCGGCTGCGGTGGACAGTTCAGGCAGTTCAATACGTGCGCCGGATCGGCCCAGCCGTAATATTTCTGCGTCGGCGAAAGCGCCACGCAATCGAAGTACGGCGGTGCCTGTGTGACCACGTGGCCGCCCGGTTCGGTATAGCTGTAGCAATCGTGCCGATCACGACTGGCCTGCGTGTAGGCGTGCTGCGTATCGCCCCATTCCAGCGCGAACTCGCGGTAGTTGTCGGCCTGGCGTTGCGGCGATTTGAAAACGATATTCGCGGCGTAGCTGGTCGGTCCGCCGTCGTCGCGCACGCCGAACTGGGTCTTGCCGTCGAGCGAGGTCCAAGTGGTGTCGGTCGGTTCGATCAGCAGGCCGCCGTACAGGCCGACCATCTGGTGCGTGGACGGGCCGAAATGATCGTGCGTGAACACGGTCATGTAGGTGCGATCTTTGTCCGTCACCGGCGCCGGCTGGTTCATGAGCGGATCCAGCCACCAGCGCTGCACGGTGGCCTGCGCACCGATCCACGCGAGGCTTCCGGGCGATGGTCCGTTGCCGAGCGCCTTGATCGATTTTGCAGTCAGCTTGCGCTGTTGCCGGTGCGTCGCATCCCACAAACCGCCGGTCTGGTTGATGCTGTGGATACGCTCGCGCACTTCCTCGGGGCTGAACGTGCCGTCCTCGTAATTGAAACCGTTGGCCGCGCCGTCAGAGGCGAGCACATCGAACTTCACGAGGTGGATATGCTGGCCGAGAATGTCGGTCGGCGTGCGCACTTCGAAGTCGTCGAGTTCGTAATACGCCGGGATCAAGTTGGTGTGCCAATACTCGATCACATCGTTGTTGGCGGCGCGGAAAAACAATGGTTCTGGCGGTTTGCGGCCTTCGACGTAATCCTTGACGTCGCCCCACAATGAAAGAATGCGCTGCTGCGGGAAATGCCAGCCGGCCTTGTTGAAGGCGACATCGAGTTGCAGATTCACGCCCTTGTAATTGCGCAGCGGATTGCCGACGGCCTTGCCATCGACCACCGCCGGATCGGCGAACGGTGCGCCGGGCTGCGGGCCACGCGGCAGGCCGTTGACCTTGAACGGCAGCGGAGCACCCTCGGGCGTGAAACTCGGATGCAGCTGGCGGCTGAAATACGCCATCGCCGTGAGTTCCTGCGCCGTACCTTTTTCCGGCAATTGATATGCCTTGATGGTCAGCAGATCTTTCGACCAGTCGAGCGCGGTGTGCTGTTCGTTGGCGATGGTCGCGGCCTGGATCATGTGGCGCGGCAATCCGCCGTCGAGCGATTCCTTCGTGGCCGGATCGGTCGCGAAATCCAGCGGCGGATGTGGCGCGCGATGGCCGGCGACACCCGGCACGAAGAACGGAAATCCCGGATGACCATCGCCGCTCACATGCGCCTGGCCCTCGATGATTTTCACCGGTGCGGGAATCGGCGCCATCGCATACAACGGCAGCGGCACGACGGCGGGAATCGGCGTGCCGCGCATGATTTCGCCGTCCGGTAACGCACGTGCATCCGCGCGCGGCCGACCTTGTTCGTCGAGCGCGGTGCCACCTTCGAACACATCGTGCACGCGATACAGCGCCCACATGCCGGCGGCGAAATGCGGATAAAAATGGCAGTGGAAAATCGAATCGCCGGTGGTCAGGTTGCGATTGCCGCTGCCGCCGAAAACCAGCTCGGCAGTGAACGACGAGCCCGGTCCCACCGCCTGCGAATCAAGATAACTGCTCTCGTCGCTGTCGGGATTGCGCAGCCATTGATGCGCATGGTGATGATGGATGTGATGTACGGCGGCGCCCGCGTGCAGCACGCGAAAACGCACATGATCGCCGAGGTAGGAGTGATAGACGTTGGACGGATCGTCCGCATAAAACGCCTTGGTCGCTTTCTTGCCGCCGCTGGGCTGGCACGGATTGGTTGGATTGAACGTGAGTGGATCGGCATCGAACTTGAGTGTGAGATCCTGCAGCTCCGCCGCCGTGCACGGCGCGTTGGCCGGTACGTCGACGACCAGCGCCGGATCACCGATCGCCCACGAACTCAGGAAAAATTCCTCGAACTTGCACTCCGGGCAATCCGCCGCCGGGCCGACGCCGATGCGATTCGCCAGCACTTCGGGCGCGATGCCGCCGATGCCGTAATTGATCGCGAACGTATCCGCGCCGGCATCGTTGCGCGGCACCTGGCTGTTCGTCGCGTACATGAAATACGGAAACGCCTGCACCACGTCCTGCGACTCGTGATACACCACCGACACTTCGCGGAATGGCTGGTTGCGCTCCGGCAACATCGGGTTGTCGCCCGCGCCGCCGGCAAGTTGGCCGCGATTCGGGCCGGTGATGATCGCAGTCAGATCGGTATGGACAATGCGGCCTTGACTATCAAGCATGCGCAAGATCGGTGTGCCCGCATGCGCGTGGTCGGGCGGGAACACGGCGTTGTAGTCGATCTTGGGATGGCCGTCCGGCATCGCGCCGCGCGTGGCCAGCTTGAGGTCGGCTTCCGACGCCTGGCTGCGATACCACTCGCTGCCACGCGGCTCCACCGTGAGCACGCCGAACAGTCCGGTGGAGATCTGCATCGGATTGAAATTGTTGTATTGCGCAGCGGTGCTGGAGAGCAGGTTGGTGCCTTCTTCCTGCGCGAACAAGCGATACATGATGGTCGAACCGGGCGCGACGAGGCCACTCATCTGACCGTTGCCGATCAACGGATTCTGGCCAACCCAGGTGCCATCGTCGGCGATGCTGTCGATCGTTTGAAGGCCGGCGGCGTGGATCGATGCATTGCGCGTTACCGGTTGCATCGGATCTTTCTGCTTCGGATCGAGCAGGTTGGTGAACGTGATCTCCAGGCAGCTGCCGGCGTTGATACGCAACACCATCGGGCGCGGACGTTTGTCCGATCGCAACATCACCTGGCCGGGGCGCAGCTCGCGGTTGTTGGCATCGGTGGAAACCACGTCCGCTCGCAGCGCGAAAATTTCGCCATTGGTGCGCGTGGTGCCGAGCCGGTTGACCTGAAACGCCTGATCGAGTGCGACGACATCTGCCTTGACCACCGATTCGCAATGCTGTGCGATGTCGACTGCATGCGCGCGCTGGCCGTGGCCGAGCAGAAAAAACAGCGCGGCGACGGCATAAAGCCGGAATACGTTTGGTTGCATGGTTCCCCTCCGAATTGTTCGGCACCCGTGCAGGCAGAGCGACCTTGAGCCATTGCAGGTTGGCAAATCCATCCCTGAAACAGCAGGCCACGCATGCCAGATAACGCGCAACAAGCGATTGAAAAAAAGTTTGAATTCCCGGCGTTGTTCGCGGTTGATCGATTAACCCGCACGCAACTGCGGATGATCGATATCAGCGTGATCGACATTCCCCTTGTCGCAGCTTTTTTCGCCCTGTTCGTAACTTAGCCAGTATTTTTCTCGCGAGCCATCGCGCCCTCGCCGAATTGTCGTTAGCGCAACTGAGTGGTGCGGGTCGACACGGTTACAAATGTGAAAAAATGTGTGAAACAAGATGTGAGCAACGTCACAAAGTGGATACGGCGTGCAGCGCAGATGAGTGTTTAATGTTAGATTTGCTGAGTGCATTAGCCGAGCTGAGGGGGACTCATGCCGTCAACCAATCGTCGTTCCACCGATAGTCGTTTTTCCGGTCCGTTGCCCGACCGCATTCGTCATGCGCGTCGCTTGGCAAAGCTCAGTCAGGCTGGATTGGCCGATCGTGTCGGCGTTGTTCCGAGCGCCGTCGCGCAATGGGAGGGCCGCACCGGCACCTCGCCGACGGTCGAGCATATGGTGCGTGTGGCGAAATGCACCGGCGTCGCGTTCGAGTGGCTCGCCACCGGGCGCGGCATGACCGTGGATTCGCAGATGGAATCACCCACCGTCGCCGCGGAATCCTTCGCGCGCGACATGTTCGAGGAACGCTTGCTGCTCGCGTTTCGCAAAATCGCGCAGAAAAAACGCGAACGATTTGTGGTGTGGTTCGAGGATTTTGTGTGAGACAGTGGATTGGTGCGCTGATCACGCGATTGAGTCGATTGGTATTCGCGCTATCCAATCTGTGCATGGCGCGGCGAAGCTGTCCGCCTTGAACGCGGTGTAGCAAGGCCGATAAATCTTCTGACCTGCGAGGTCGATTTAACGAT
>JANXUW010000083.1 GCA_025351985.1 Pseudolysobacter sp. | reverse complement strand
CAGGGGCGCCAAACAGCCCCGCATCAGTTAGCTCTCCCTCGACTCTTTTCAATCCGCAATTACGGCGCCCATGCGAGGTTTGCCCGTGTCTAATATCGAAAATAAAGATAGCAACGAATCTGTTGCGCCCGAATCCCATGCGCAGCCAGCACAGAATGTGCAGCAACCGAGTCCGGTTGCGCGCGAAGGCAATGCCGAATCTGCAGCCAGCAGCGGCAGTAGTGCACCGGATGCGAGTTCGGCCCCGGGCGACAATGCCGCGCCGGCGTCGAATCCGCAGGGTCAACCACGCCCGCCGCGCGAAGGCCAAGGTCAGCGCCCGCAACGTCAGCGTCATCCGCGTCAGCGCAATCGCGAAAATCCTCGTGAAGGCGCTGGTGGTGGCGAGAATACCGGCGGTGGCGGTGGCGGTGGCGGGCGTAATAATGGCGGTCGCAACAGCATCAGCAATGCCGAACGCGAGGAAATCGAAAGCGAGAACGCCGAGGCACGCAATACCGGCCCGCTGATCAATCTCACCGAACTCAAACTCAAGTCGGCATCCGACTTGTTGGCGCTTGCCGATACGCTCGGCATCCAGGAGGGCGTAGCGCGAGCGCGCAAGCAGGATGTGGTATTCAACATCCTCAAGGCGCATGCCAAAGCTGGCGGCGGTATTTATGGCGAGGGTGTACTGGAAATCCTGCAGGATGGCTTCGGTTTCCTGCGTACATGGGAATCGTCGTATCTGGCCGGCCCGGACGATATCTACGTTTCACCATCGCAGATCCGTCGTTTCAACCTGCGCACCGGCGATTTCATCACCGGCCGCATTCGTCCACCGAAAGAAGGTGAGCGCTATTTCGCGCTGCTCAAGGTCGATGACATCAATAACGAGCCGCCGGAAGCGTCGAAGAACAAGATCCTGTTCGAGAATCTGACCGCGCTGTTCCCGCGCAAACGCTTTCATCTTGAGCGCGGCAACGGCTCGACCGAAGACATCACACCGCGCATCATCGATCTCGTATCACCGATCGGCAAAGGCCAGCGCGGCCTGATCGTATCGCCGCCGAAAGCCGGTAAAACGATGATGTTGCAGAACATCGCGACCTCGATCTCGTTGAATCATCCTGATGCGCATCTGATTGTTTTGCTGATCGACGAGCGTCCGGAAGAAGTCACCGAGATGCAGCGCTCCGTGCGCGCCGAAGTGGTTTCATCGACTTTCGACGAACCCGCGACACGCCACGTCCAGGTTGCTGAAATGGTGATCGAACGCGCCAAGCGACTGGTTGAACACAAACGCGACGTGGTGATCCTGCTCGATTCGATCACACGTCTGGCTCGCGCCTACAATACCGTCGTGCCGAGTTCCGGCAAGGTGCTGACCGGCGGTGTCGATGCGAACGCGCTGCAACGTCCGAAGCGTTTCTTCGGCGCGGCGCGCAACGTCGAAGAAGGCGGCTCGCTGACGATCATCGCCACGGCACTGGTCGAAACCGGTTCGAAGATGGACGAGGTGATTTACGAGGAGTTCAAGGGCACCGGCAACATGGAAGTGCACCTCGATCGGCGTATCGGCGAGAAGCGCGTTTATCCTGCGATCAACATCAATCGTTCCGGCACCCGTCGCGAAGAGTTGCTGATCGATCCCGATGCGCTGCAGAAAATCTGGATTCTGCGCAAGCTACTGCATCCGATGGATGAACTCGCGGCGATGGAATTCATGCTCGACAAGATGAAGAACACCAAGACGAATGATGAGTTCTTCGCGTTCATGAAACGCGGCTGATAGAGCTGGTCATTGTTCATTTGGCTCTCGCGCAACAGCCGGCGCAGCCGGCGCTTGCTGTTGCGCGAACGCGCCAAACCTCATCGTGTGCGCAGCATCCATCGCTCGCGGCTTTGTCCGTAAATATCGACTTCCATCGTCTCCGTCGGCAGCGGCAATTTTGCTGTACGCAGCCGCTTTGATCCCAGGCGGGTCGCGAGTGCAATCGAAGTCGCATTGAGCGGATCGATGCGGTGAATCACCTCGAGGTGGAGCAGCAACTTCTCAAGAGTCCACTGTTCTCGGCCGTCGAGGCCGATGACCTGCGTGCTTTGTTAGACGCCGCCGAGTTGCTTTCTTATAAGCTTGGGCAACTCAT
>JANXUW010000392.1 GCA_025351985.1 Pseudolysobacter sp. | reverse complement strand
ACCGCGAGCGTGGCGGCGACCATGCCGCGCATGCGCGGATCGACGATGTCGTAGCGCACGAAGGGGATGTCGTTCGATGCTTTCTCGCCCGACGAATTCGGGGTCGGTTCTTGATGAGCGGTATTCGGTTCGCGTGTCGTAACGGCTTGCGGCTGCGTAAGCGAAAGAGTCGCTGCGTGCGGCGCATCGGTCGCGGCCTGCGCCGGATTGTCGATGCCGCAACCTGCCAGCAATACGCTCGTTACCACACTGAAGATCGAAAAAAACAAACGGGCAGGGCGCATGGACTTGGCTCCGAATCAGGAAGAAACCGCCGCACGCTGGATTTGCAAATCGCGCGAATTGCGCCGGCTCACAAGCTTGTTGCGTAGAAATGCGCCGATTAGTCTCATTACGTGTTGCAGACTGGATACGGGCGCACGGCGGCAGCGCAAAAACCGCCTGACTCGACGGCGCATGCGGCTCGGACGTAACATCGCCGCATTCCGACAATGACGTCGGCTGGAGGCAACGTGGAAGATCAGGCTGCTGCGCCGATCACGGCTTTGCTGCAACGCTGGCATGAGGGCGATACCGATGCCGGCGATGCCTTGCTGCCGATGGTGTACGCGCAGTTGCGCGCGATCGCGCGGCGCCAGCTTGGTGCCGAACGCATCGGCCACACCCTCGTGCCGACCGAACTCGTGCACGAAGCGTACCTCAAGCTCAGCGACGGCCAGCGCCCCGACAGCGCAAATCGTGTGCATTTTTTTGCGCTCGCCGCACGCGCGATGCGTCAGGTGTTGGTCGATCACGAACGTCATCGCCGCGCCGACAAACGCGACGGTGGCGAGCGCGTGACCCTGTCGTCGTTGAATGTCGCCGATCCGCAGCAGAGCATGGATCTGCTCGCGCTCGACGAAGCCTTGAACGCGCTCGAAGCGTTCGATGCACGCAAGGCGCGCGTGATCGAATTGCGCGTATTCGCCGGACTGGATTTTGCCGAGGTCGCCGAGGTGCTGGATATTTCGCGCGCGACCTTGGCGCGTGATTTTCGCGTCGCGCGGGCGTGGTTATACCGCGCGCTGGATCTGCCGATTCCCGCGCTCGATCCATGAACGACGCCTATCGCGCGATGCAATTGTTCGAGCAGGCGCTGGAGCTGCAGCCGGCTGCGCGCGCCGATTTTCTCGATAGCGAATGCGCCGGCAACCGCGCCTTGCGCGACGAGATCGATGCGCTGTTGCGCGCCGATGCGGCATCCACCGATTTCCTCGCGCAGCCACTGACCGGCACCGCCGATCGCAGCGGCGAACGGCTTGGTTCGTATCGTCTGCTGCAGTTGATCGGCAGTGGCGGCATGGGCAGCGTGTATCGCGCCGAGCGTGCCGACGGTGCCTACAGCAAACCGGTCGCGATCAAGTTGCTGTTGTATGACGCCGGTGATTTGCGCACGCGCTTTGCGCTCGAACAACGCATTCTCGGTGCACTCAGCCACGCCCACATCGCCAGTCTGCTCGACGTTGGCAATGACCAGAACGGCGCGCCATACCTCGTGATGGAATACGTCGAAGGCGAGCCAATCACGGTGTATGCGAGACAACACGCGCTGGACGTGCGCACGCGCTTGCAACTGTTCCTGAAAATTCTCGATGCGGTGCAGACCGCGCACGGTCAGCTCGTCGTGCATCGCGATATCAAGCCAAGCAACGTGCTTGTCGATCCACACGGCGAACCCAAGCTGCTGGACTTCGGCATCGCCAAACTGGTCGGCGACAGCGCGCCGAGCACCACGCGTACCGGCCTCGGCCCGCTCACGCCGGAATATGCCAGCCCGGAACAAGTGCGCGGCGAGCCGCTCGGCACGGCCTCGGATATTTATTCGCTCGGCGTGTTGCTGTTCGAACTCGTGACCGGCGAGCGGCCGTATCGCATCACCGATACGCGCCCGAGTGCGATCGAGCGTGTGGTCTGCGAAACCGCTCCGCCGCGCCCGAGCGCGCAGATGCAAACCCGCCAGCTCGGCGGCAGCACGCGCGATCTCGATGCGGTGATCCTCAAGGCGCTGGCGAAGTTGCCGGCGCGGCGTTACGCCTCATGCGCGACGTTCGCCGAAGACCTGCGGCGCTGGCTCGACGGCGAAGAAGTGCTGGCGCGGCAGCCGCCGTGGAGCGAGCGCGCCGCGCGGATTTTGCGTCGTTACAAACTCGCGGTTTCGGTCGCTGCGGCGGCGACTCTGGCGTTGCTGATCGGCAGCGCATTCGCGTTATGGCAGGCGCACGAGGCGAGCATCGCGCGCGATCGCGCCGAGCGCATCAACGTGTTCCTGCAAGACATGCTCGGCGCCACCGATCACGGCAATCTCGGCCGCAATGCCAAGCTCGGCGACATCCTCGACAGCGCGCGGCGCAACGCTGATCATGTGCTCGCCAACGATCCGCCAACACGTATCGCTACCGAACTGACGCTGGCAAAAACCTACGTCACGCTGGGCGATCTCGACAGCGCGCGCGAAACCGCACAGTCCGCACTCACGCTTGCCGAGCAAAACAATCTGGAAGAAGCCGCGCTGGAAACGCGCATCGTGCTCGGTTATATCCTCGCGCATCGCGGTGATTTTACCGCAGCGGAAACCTTGCTGGTCAGCGCGCGCGCGCAGGCGCTCAAAACCGGTACGCCACGCCAACGCGGCGACAGCGCAGCGCAATTGGGATTTCTCGAAACCCGTCGTGACAATGCCGCAGCGGCGCAGCGCTGGCTCGAAACGGCGCTCGACGAAACGCCAACCGAACTGATCGAATCACGCGCCGCGGCAATGAACGATCTCGCCGTTGTGCAGGATTCGCGCGAGGATTATGCCGGCGCGTTGATCACTATCCGGCAAGGTGTGGCGCTGTTGCGTGATGCCTTTCCGCTTGGCCATCCAATGCTGGCGCAGGCGCTCGGCAATCTCGCCACCGTGCTGGATGATTCCGGCGATCATGCCGCCGCGTCAGCGCAATACGACGAGGCGCTGAAAATGAAGATCGAGCTGCTCGGCGAAAATCATTTCAGCGTGGTCAGCACGCTGAGCACATTGACGTGGCGCAGCGTTCAGCAAAAAGACACGGCCGCCGCGCTCGGCTACGGCGCGCGCGCCTGGGCTGCGGCGCAAACCTTGTCCAGCGACAATCCGCAAATCAGCTACGCCGCGATTACTTATGCACAAGCGCTGATGCAGGCAAACCGCCCGCACGAAGCATTGCCGCTGGCCGAAACCGCATTGAAGATGCGCCGCGCCAAACTGCCGCCCGACGATATCTACCTGATCAATACCGAAAGCGTGCTCGGACTCGTGCAGGCACAAGCGGGCGATGTTGCGGCAGGCGAAACATTGGCGCGCTCCGCCTACGAGCGGCAACTCGCCAAGCTCGGCGAAAAGCATGTGTTGACGGTGGCGGCGAAGCAGCGGCTTGAGCAGATCAGAAAAAATTAGACGTTATTTATTATACTAACGGCAGCAATACTTGGTTTAATTTTATTTGGAGTGATTGTGGGGCAGCAATAACTGATTTGACGACAGTATTATTTTAATGTTGAATTATTTATATAATCTAAAGTACGCATTAGTCCGAAACGTTGGTGCGTCACGCGCTTCTCGTTCCCGCATTTATAGATATCGTGTTTGGCGGTTTCTTTTTCTATGCCGTGAAACTAGTCCCCCGCGACGCCCCCCGCTTTG
>JANXUW010000388.1 GCA_025351985.1 Pseudolysobacter sp. | reverse complement strand
GGCGCTGATACTACCGCTGGTTTCGCGACGGAACACCGCCACGTGATTCAGATTGACGATATGCGTGCGATGGATGCGCATGAATCGTTTTGCATCGAGGCGACCTTCAAGCTGATTCAGCGACAGATGCAGCAGATGCTGTGTGTCGGTCGTGTGCGCCGCGATATAGTCACCGACGGCTTCGAACCATACGATGTCATCCACCGCGATCGGCACGATGCTGCGACCACTGCGCACGAACAAGCGACTCATCGGCGTTTGGCTCATCGCTTCGCCAAACCGATCGAGCGATGAAATACGCGGCTCGCCAAAGACCCCGCGAATGCGATCCAAGGTCGCACGCAAACGATCTTCGCCGAAGGGTTTCAGCAAATAATCGAGCGCACCGAGCTCGAACGCGGTCACCGCGTGTTGCGCATATGCGGTGGTGAACACGACCAACGGCTGATGCCGCACCTGGCGCAACACCTCCGTGCCGAGCAGGCCGGGCATGTGGATATCGAGAAACACAAGCTCCGGTTTGAGTCGGTCGATCGCCTCGATCGCCGCAACGCCATTTGCTGCTTCGCCGATGCAGGTTATCCATTCCACCTCGGCCAGCATGTGGCGCATGCCGGCGCGCGCAACGGGTTCGTCATCGACAATCAGCGTGGAAATTTTTGCTGCGTCAGTCATGCGTGTTGTTGCCGTCATTCCGATCCACGACAGTGTCGAACGACGCTGATTGCGGAACGATCAAGGTCGCGCGGAAACCTTCGCCCAAGCCGCTCGCGAGTTCGAGTCGCGCTTGATTTCCATACAGCCAGCGCATGCGTTCGCGCAGTCGGCGCAGTCCCGTGCCGGCGGCGGTTTCGACGTCACGGATGTTGGCACCGATGCCGTCGTCGTCGACTTCCACGACGAGCATTGCGCCATCCAGCGTCGCCGATATTTTCACGTGCGTGGTTTCGACGCGCGGCGCGGCGCCGTGGCGGATCGCATTTTCGATCAGCGTCTGCAGTGCAAACGATGGCAGCATCGCCAGGTGCGCCGATGCTGCCATCGCGATGGTGACGCGCAGGCGATCGCCGAAGCGGATGCTTTCGATCGCGAGGTAACGCTCGACGAAGGCCCATTCTTCGCCGAGCGAAATCAGGTCGCGTTGTTCTTCGAGCGTCGTGCGCAGCGTGCCTGCAAGTTGTTCGGTCGCGAGCGCGGCGGCGCGCGGATCAAGCGGGATCAATTGCACGACGGTGTGCAGGGCGTTGAACAAGAAATGCGGATGCAATTGCGAGCGCAGCGTATCGAGCTGCGTACGGGCTGCATGAGCCTCGATCCTGGCTGTGCGCTGCGCGGCAAGGTTCGCATAAGCCACTGCCGCCACCATGATGTACAACCACATTCCGGTGACGAGCCACGCGCCCAGACCGGGACCGATGGCGAACATCAGTCGGCCCATGACCATGCTGTCGATCAGGCTGAGCAGCACATACCACGTGACGGAATAAACGCTGGCTGCAAACGCATGCACGCCAAGAAACCTGAGCCGGAACGGATGCGGCCATGGCATGCGCGCGGTGAATTTGTAGACGGCGATTCCGAGTAACGCCGCCGCGGCAATCAAGCGCAGTGCACCGATCGCCGCGTTCCCCACCGACCCGCCGTGCGCGATCACGATGAGTGCCGTGAACAGCGCCCACATCGGCAACCACGCGACCGCCAGCTGCAACCAAACCCATCCGCGCGACATGATTTATCTCGGCGCAACGCGAGCCGCGATCGGCTGCGACGGATTCACGGCGTGGTGCCTGGCGCGGCGCGCTTGGCATCGATGGTCAGCACGGCTTCATCCCAGGTTTGTCCATTGTCGGTTGATCGATCCTGCTGCATGTGGAAACCGCTGGCACTGATGTCGTAGTAGCGCGTTCGGGTCAACGTGGTCTTGCCTTCGGCCTCGACGAACTGTCCATCGAGGTGCATTTCGCCATTCAGCCATTGTCCGCTCGCTGCGCTGCTGCGTCCGTTTTGTATATCTTTTCCGCTGATGCTCCAGCGCTGACGGACTGTGTCGTACACGCGTCGCGTATGGTTCGAGGATAGCGGATTGCCCGAGCCATCGACAATGTGCATGTCGTCCTCGACACCAGATCCATCGATGCTGCGCGATGCTTTCCACGTACCGATCAAGCGCGGCGCACCGTGAATCATCGCGACCAATCCGCTGACTTTCGGACGCACTTCGAGCTGCCATTCGCCGAGCAGAAAATCGAACTGGGATGCCTCGCTCGATCTGACTGTCGGCGCGCTGGAATTTGTCGCAGCCGATGTCGCATCTGCAACAGGTTGCGCGAACACGGTGATCGGGCAGGTTAAAAACAGCACAAGGAAAAATCCGCAATAACGATTCATCGAAAACTCCTTCGAGTAAGGGTGACAACGGAACCAAGCATGCCATCGGGATTTTTCCTCAGCCGCCACTTTCGCCGAATGGTCGACTGGCATCGCCGAACGGTGGCGCTGCAAACTCGCATCGGTCGGAATTCGCCGAACGGTCGAATGGCGCGGTCGAACCGTAAGCCGGTGGCTACCATTGCGAATTACAGTGGACGCCTGTTTTCCACTGCATCGGAGCGCATTCGTGACGCCATATTCAAACATCGACCCTGCCGCGCCAGCGCTGATCAATTTGCGTGATATTCATAAAACCTATCCGAGTCCGGCGGGAGCTTTCGTTGCACTGGCTGATATCAATCTCACGATCAATCGCGGCGAGTTCGTTGCGATTGTCGGACAATCCGGCAGCGGCAAATCGACCCTGCTGAATCTGCTCGCCGGCATCGATCATCCGAGCAGTGGCGAGATCGTGATCGACGGCCATGCGCTGCATGCGCTTTCGGAAAAAGCATTGTCGTTATGGCGCGGACGTTCGGTAGGCATCGTGTTCCAGTTCTTTCAATTGTTGCCGACCTTGACCGCCGCGGAAAACGTGATGTTGCCGATGGATTTCGTCAACCGCTGGCCGAAGCGCGAACGCCGCGCGCGTGCGTTGGCGCTGCTGGATCGACTCGGTGTGGCCGAGCAGGCCGACAAACTTCCGTCCGCGCTTTCCGGCGGGCAACAGCAACGTGTTGCGGTCGCGCGCGCGCTCGCGAACGAACCGGCGATCCTGCTCGCCGACGA
>JANXUW010000384.1 GCA_025351985.1 Pseudolysobacter sp. | reverse complement strand
ATCTTGAAAGCACGCGCGAAACTGGTTCTATTCTCGAAACCGCTGGCTCGCGAAACTTCGCTGATATCCATATTGGTTTCCGAAATCAGGCGACGAGCGAACTCTATCCGGGTGCGAACGAGGCTGAAATAAGGCGTTTCTCCAAATACCCGATTGAAAAGTTTTATCAATTGATTCGGAGAATAGTTTGCGAGTACCGCGAGGGTCGCGATATCGATATCCTTGGCCGGGCTGGTCTGGATCAAATGCCGTACTCGCTGCAGGCGCGCGAATATCTGGCGCTTGCGTGCTGCCGATGAGCCGGGGCAGCGTTGGATCATTGGCGAGAGAGGCTGTTGCAGTTGTACCATTATTTGCCCGAATTGATCGCCAATCCATTTTTCAGTGGTAACGGAAGAACGCAGCGCACGTCGTACCAGGCGCAATAATGCCAGGCGCATGGCAATCGGCATAACGTGGCTGGTAGGAAATATCACCGGCAACTGACTGACGTCGGCGGAAAATCTCGCCATGAATTGCGCCCATACCGCGTGTCTCGCTAAAATTGCGATACACGATCCGTGGACCGGCATGCTGACCTCATGTGCATATTCCGCATCCGAGCTATAACCATTGCCTTTTTTTATAAACGTACGTGAGCCGAGCGATTCGATCCATATTCCAGAACTCAACGGACACCACAAACCCACAGTACCCGACGGCACCATGACACGCGAATAGCGATCACACACGAGCACTTGCATGCTGTTATGCCAATCAACTTGGGCAACATCATTACTTTGCCCCAGGGAGACGTATCGACCCGGTGGAATACGTGTGGCTTTTACTTCGATCACGATTGCCTCGCAGGATTGCATTTCCAAATTTCCGACTAACGATTGAAACGACCGCCAATTCGGTTTTCCCGAACGTTTAAAATCGAGACATTCACTCCCGTTTGCGATTTTGCCGCAAAAGCTCCGGTATTGATTGATGTGTCCTGATCGCTTCAGCGCAATCTAGCCTTTTGAATGGACTGGGGCCAGATCCATTTTCCGCAAAAGTTGCATACCATTGTCTCTGGGGCAGGTGCGCCAGAATTCGGACGCAAGACATCAAGCGCCGTTGCATCGATAGGAGGACCGCGTTCCGGCAGCGCGGTCTCGGCGACATCGGCGGGATTCACGCACAACAGCACGCGCGCCGAGCGATCGTCTATTACAGACCAGAAGTGGCAGGCATCGGGCTGTACGCCCGCGCAGCGGTCGCTCAGAAGGTCGCCATTACTCGTGCGAGCTGCGCAGCAGCGTGGCGGATTCGAGCTGGCTCAAACGCGGAAAAACCCAGCACCAGACCACTACGGGTGCCGGGTTCAAGGGCAAAATGTGATACCGCAGGGGCTTCGATGCCCTCCTTGCGCGCAGCGGAAGCCACCGCACGATCAGAAATATGCGGCGGCAGCCACGCCACCGCATCCAGACCGGTCGGCGCAATCAGCAGATTCGCCAACCCGGTGAAATGCTCCTGCGCCGCGTGCAGCAATGCCGTCCGGCGTTCGGCATACACCGAGCGAACATGCCGGATGTGTCGATCGAGATGTCCTTCGGCGAGGAACCGCGCAGCGGCGTGTTGCACGAGTGTCGGAGTGAAACCGTCCGTCACGCGTCGGATGCAACGAAACGGTTCGACCAGATTCTTCGGCAACACCACATAGGCAAGGCGCGCGGCCGGGAACAAGGTCTTGCTGAACGTGCCGATGTACATCACGCGCGCATGCTTGCTCAAGCTGTACAGCGCGGCCAACGGCGGCCCCTCGAAGACAAACTCGCTGTCGTAGTCGTCTTCCACGATCAGCGCGTCGCTGGATTGCGCCCAACTCAGCAGCGCGAGCCGTCGTTCGAGACTCATCGTGCAACCGGTCGGGAACTGATGCGACGGTGCGATATACGCGAGCTTGGCGTTCGGCGCACGCGCCAATCCACGAGCGACATCAAGCCCGTCGCGATCCACCAGCACCGGCACGATATCCGCACCCGCGGCGATCAACGCGCGGCGTGCGCCGAAATAGCCGGGATCCTCGAGCCAGACCTGATCGCCCGGCTCGATGAACAGACGCGCGATCAGATAAAACGCCTGCTGCGAACTTGACACGATGGCAACTTGTTCGCCTTCGCAGACAATCAAACGCGTGCGATACAAACGTTC
>JANXUW010000294.1 GCA_025351985.1 Pseudolysobacter sp. | reverse complement strand
TCACGCTGAGCGGCAATACCGTGGCGGGTGGCACGCTGAAGACGTACGCAGCATCGTCGTAATTCACCAGTCGCATCGGATTGGCGGCGACCATGGCGTAGGCTTGTCCGACTGGCATGGTTTCGATATCGCCGCCACCGCTGAAGCCGAGTGGCGGGATACGATTGTCCTTCGCGATACAGTTGTTCAGCACAAAATGGAACTGCGCCGCACCGCTGCCATCGGTGGTGCGACAACTGCTACTCGCAGCATCCCAGATGCCCTGCGACACCTCGTAGATGCGTGCCTGCGTGTCCTGGCTCAACACGCGACTGACCGGATCGTACGCGCCGCTTTCCGCGATCAATACATTGTTGCCATCGCGCACCTGCACATTCAGCCATGCGCGCCGACCTTCCGCATAACCGGTCGGCAATTTGTGCCCGCTCAAATTGGTCACGCGCGCGGTCAAGCTCAAGCTGCCGGCAACAGTTGCGGTGGGGGCGATGAGTTTGTTGCGCGTGATGCCGACTTTCGCTGCGCTCGCCAGCATTTGTTGTGCCGCGGTGATGGTCTGCGCGTAAGCCGCGGTGCGCGATAATTGCGTGCCATATTCACCGGCGAGAATCGCCGGAACCCAGGTATTGCCGCCGGCGAAACTGTGGGTCGGCAGATTGCCATTGCGGGTTCCGGGCGGCGTGAGCACACATGCATACGCGCTCGGATCGGGGCTGCTCGGCATGTGGCAATCCTGGCACTGCTGGCTGCGCGCGAAGGCCGGCGTAAAATGCGTATCGCCGAAACCATCGCGAAAAATCAGATCGCTGAAATCGCTCTGTCGCCATTCGCTGTAGGTGCGTTCGACCGGAAACGGAATACCGGTATCGTTGCCGTGGATATCGATCAGGGTTTTCAGCGGACCAGCATCGGTATCAGGCGTGCTGACGTTATGGCACAGGCCGCAGATCTGGCTTTGCTGATGATAGGCTGAGGCCGCCCATGCGTGCGGCGGCGCGGAAATGGCGCCGCCCGGTTCGTAATTGTATGGCCCGCGCCGGCACGGCTGGCCACCGCCGTTGCAATCGCCGTCATCCATCCATGCATTCGCGTTTTCGAGATACGCCGGCTGGCCTTGCGGACCGGTATCCTGCAGGCGATGGCAGAAGTGGCAGGATTCGCCGCCGAAATCACCGCCATCTCCGGACGCGTAGTTTCCCTGCAGCAGACAACCGTTGCTGCCGTCGATCGTGGCGCCGCCCGTGCCGGTTTTCACTACGCGTCCGCCGTACCAGCCGTTCGGCGTGTGGCAACGCAAACAATAATCACCGATGCCGGGTTGATCGTGATTGGCGACGTCCAGTGCCGCCCAGAACAACGGATCACGCGTGGCGTTCGCCATCATCGATCCCGACCACGTATCCCACGGAAAAAATGCGTGATCGCTGCTGTTGCCGCTGGCGTGGCAACCGGCGCAATTGTTGCTGCCGATCAGGCTGAAGGCGAGGCCGGGCTGGGTGCCGTGCGGTGTGTAGTCGAGCGCGGCGCTAATCTGCCACCACGGCTGCATCGCGGGTGCGGCGTGGGATGCAAATATCAACACAAAGGCGACCAAAAAAGTCGCGACCGATGCGCCGATCTGGCGGCAATTACGGCGTGCCAAAACCATCGCTGAAAATGACATTATCGAGTGGCGCCAATGTGGTTATCGAGTAACTCGTCGGCGATCCCGGTGTAGCAACACCGAGGTCGGCACGTGCCGGCAATGGTGCACGATTTGCGGTGAAGGCGAAGTGGTACAGCGTGCCCCAGTTCAGCGGATGAGCGGACGGCGCCTGCCAATGCAGCGCGTTCGCGGTTTGTATCATGGACCAATCGTTGCCGGCATCGTCATCGGCATCGTCGAACACGACATTGCTGATTGTCGCGCCGGCGCTGATCGGTATATTCAATGCGGAAAATCCATCGCTCGAAAGCACGTGCAGATTCGGTTCGTTCGGATGCGCCGCATCGATCACCGCGCGTGAAAAATCCAGATTCATCACCGCGTAATTGTATCGATACAGGCCGGCGCCGAGCGCGGTCGTGGTCACGGCGACACGCGCTCGGCCTTCGCTGGTCAGCAGCTCCTGATTCATTGTGCCTGCGGGCGGCGATGCCGGATTGACCCACGCGTTGATCACCGGCCCGTTGCTGAATGTGCCCGGCGAACCGGTCCACAAACCTTGCGCATTCTTGCTGAAGCTGATCGGCCGATAACCCATCGCGTTGTAGATATCGGCCTGGTCGCGCACGACATACCAGTATTCAAAATAATAGTTCGCACCGGGCTGCAACGACGCGGTGATCTCGCGTTCGGCCACGACCACGCGATATTGAAAATCGTCTTGCGCGCCGCCGTTGGCATCCTGCGTGCCAAGGCAGTTTGGATCGAACACCGACTTGCAGCGGCCGAATTTTCCGGCGACGGGAATGATCTCGCTGCGTGGCCCGAGATAGTTCGGCGTCTGCGTGGCGGCGATGTCGTTGCTGTAGTTCGAGTAGCTGTCTTCGCAGGTCGGATAGTTGTTCTGGCTGTCGCTGCAACCGCAGGTTTTGTTGATCGTGTTGAAGGCGTGTTTTACGCCCGATGCCGCGAGCTGGCGCAGGCTGCCATCGGCATTGATACGATACAGATTCCAGATCAGAAACGGATGCTGATCGTTGCCATACGGCGCGAACGGACCCGTGAACATCTTGTGCCACGGCACGACCGCGGTGCCGACGTTGAGCAGGCTGGTGTCCGGCGAAAACACCGCGTAGTGATCCGTACTGGTCGCCGTGCACGAGTTC
>JANXUW010000269.1 GCA_025351985.1 Pseudolysobacter sp. | reverse complement strand
GGCGAGAGTGCCGCTGTTATTGGCACCACCCGCCACCAGCACGGTGCCGTTGGGCAGCAGCGTCGCGGTGTGATTGACGCGCGCGGTCGCCAGCGTGCCGGCGGCGGACCAGAGATTCGTCACCGGATCGTACAACTCGGCGCTGGCGAGATTGCCGCTGCTGCCCTGACCGCCCGCCACCAGCACCTTGCCGTTGGGCAGCAGCGTCGCGGTGTGATAGACCCGTGCGGTCGCCAGCGGCGGCCCATTGGCGAACCCCGCCGCCTGCGCGCTCGCTGCCACAAAACTCGCCGACAGCAACAAAATCACGGCAAACGCCGCCAACCGGATGACCGATGTAATACAACGCATGATGTAGCCCCCTGTAGGCAATGGCAACTATCGCTGCCGCGCAGGCTAGCGTGAATCTGTGTTGATTTCCATCGAACAGTGAGCCATTCGTGATGCTGCAGCATGCATTGGGTGCGAGGGGTTAGCCGGGTTCTTGTCTGCTTCCTATTCTGGATCGAAATAGTGAATTACTTTCGCCTACTTTCAAGCTCAGTGGCACTCGATCTGCGAATTGCACAAACAAAAACGCCGCCTGCCCTCATGGAGGACAGGCGGCGTCGGTGGCGTTACTTACGCTTCCGGCTGGATCGTGATCTTGACGACGGTGTGCACATCGGCGTGCAGATGCACCGGAATCTCGAACTCGCCGGTGTGACGCAGCGGGCCTTCGCTCATGATCACTTCGCTCTTCGACAGCGGATGACCGGCAGCGGTGAACGCTTCGGCGACATCGCGCGGACCGACCGAACCGAACAGCTTGCCTTCGGGACCGGCGTTGGCCTTGAGCACGACGCTGGCGCCTTCGAGTGCGGTCTTGCGTGCTTCGGCATTGCCGAGGCTGGAGTTGGCCTTGGCCTCGAACTCGGCGCGACGCGATTCGAAGTCGGCGAGGTTATGCGCGGTGGCCGAGACAGCTTTACCGTGCGGCACGAGGAAGTTGCGACCGTAACCCGGCTTGACGTTGACCTTGTCACCGAGCTTGCCGAGGTTTTTTACGTTTTGCAGCAGAATGAGTTCCATGGAATTTCCAATTCGTTAGCGCCGGAAAGCCCGACGCAGCTGTCGCTGTCCGAATCGACGTTCAGCGCCGAAGCGCTGAACGAGGACACAAATGTTTCACGACAAATCGGCGTGCATAGCAACGCCGATTCGCGGGTATTGCTTAATGATTATCGCAGTACGGCAGCAACGACAAAAAGCGCGCGCGCTTGATCGCGGTCGCGAGCTGACGCTGATAACGCGCCTTCGTGCCGGTGATGCGGCTTGGCACGATCTTGCCGGTTTCGCTGAGGTATTGACGCAGGGTGTTGAGATCCTTGTAATCGATCTCTACAACGTCTTCGGCGGTGAAACGGCAAAACTTTTTACGACGAAAAAACTTGGACATGATGTTCTCCAGGATCCAGGACGCGGCGCTTATTCAGCAGCCGGCTCAGCAGGTGCAGGTGCAGGTGCAGGTGCAGCGGCGGCGGAAGCGCGCGGTGGGCGCGGGGTACGTTCGCGTGGCTCATCGAAATCTTCGCCACCAAAACCGATGCCTTCATCGTCGCGACGGCGGCGATCCGGCTTTTCGTCCTTGGCCTTGAGAATGAACGACTGCTCGGTATCCGGACCCGGACGGCTGATGATCAGGTGACGCAACACGGCGTCGTTGAAACGGAAACCGGACTCCAGCTCCTTCAACACCGGCTGGCTGCACTCGATGTTCAACATCACGTAATGCGCTTTGGCCAGGTTCTCGATCGGATAAGCCAGTTGACGGCGACCCCAGTCTTCGAGGCGGTGAATCTTGCCGGAATCGCCTTCGATCAGCGACTTGTAGCGCTCGATCATGGCAGGTACTTGCTCGCTTTGGTCCGGGTGGACCATAAACACGACTTCGTAATGACGCATGGTATCTCCTTGTGGATATCACGACGGGAAATCCGTCGCAAAAGCCTCCTGCGGCGCAGTGAGGCAAGATCTTCGCTGGACGAAGAGCCGCGCAGTGTAGTGGATTCAGCGCGTTGGCGCAATTCGCGGGCGCCGGGCATATGCCGATCGATCAACCAATTCCGTGTTATCTGCAGCCGCGGCACGATGGCTGTCGCGGTGCAAACCGCGACAGCCATGAACTCCGTGATTCGGCTTCAATCTTCCAGCATCAATCCGTTACACACGGGCTGAATCATGCGGGCGCCGATACGCCAGGCCTGCGCACACCAGCAATAGCGCGAAGATCAACAGACCGAAATCGCCCAACATCGGGATCGGGCTCAGATTGACGACAACCAGCTTGAAACTCTGCGTTGTGGTGCCGATACCGTTGTCCGCGCCGATGCTCACCACATAGGATCCGACAGTATTGGCGCCGGGTGTTCCGGCCAAGGTCGCTGTGCCATTGCCGTTATCGACGAAGCTGACCCCACTCGGCAACGTGCCGACGATGCTCAGGGCCGATACCGGGAATGCGGCACTGGTAATTGTGAAGGCGCCGTGGTTACCAGCAGTGAATGTGGTCAATGCAGCGCTGGTGATCTGCGGCGCCTGATTCACCGTCAGGCTGAAGTTTTGTGTTGCATCGGTGCCGATGCCATTGCTCGCCGTAACAAGCACCGCATAAATACCACCGGCGTTCGCTGCGGGAGTTCCGCTGAATGTGCCGGTACCGTCACCATTGTCAACAAAGGTAACTCCCGTAGGCAGAGCGCCTGCGACAGCGATTCCAGGCGACGGAAAACCGCTCGTTGCAACGATGAAACTGCCCGAACTGCCGGTGGTAAATATCAAGGCGCCAGCGCTGGTAATTGCCGGCGGCTGGTTCACGGTCAAGGTAAAACTTTGCGGCGCGTTCGGCCCGGTGGTATTCGACGCGGTGACAGTGAGTGGATACGAACCGACGCTGGTCGGCGTACCCGCAAGCGCACCGGTACCATCACCGTTGTCGACATAGGTTACGCCAGTCGGCAATGTGCCGGTCACGGCAATCGCCGGCACCGGCGCGCCAGTGGCGGCAATGGTGAAACTGCCGGCGGTGTTCAACAGAAAGCTCGTGCTTGCCGCACTCGTCAACGTAGGGGGCGCGGTACCGATCAGATTGCCGGCCGTGTACAAGCGCGCAGGACCGCAGCTGTAACACTCGGCCGCGCCGACGCCCGCGATATTGACCGGAATCGTGCCGCCAGCGTTGGTAAAACCCGAAGTGCCGGGCAGACGAAGACTACGCGATGACGGCGCCTTCAAGTCCATTATCAGACCGTAATTGATCTCATCGAATGGGCTATTGGTGTCGTAGGAGGCGTTGGAACTAATCTGATCGTAAGTAACGGGCGGAAAGGTAGTGGTATCGCCGCCCGCGACCGATATCGACCAGCTCGAAACTACTCTTGAAGTAGGATCGGCGGCGTCGTAGACGAACGAGCCGGATGCCGTACCGCCATCACCGAAGGTCACACCGCTCAGCGTCCAGGTGACTGGTTCGGCACAAATATTACCAACGCTGACGGAAACAAATAGCAAGGCCACAAGCAAACGCGCGAAAGCGCGATAAAAGATCGACATTGTTTTCCCCCTGTAAAAAAACTCTCGGACCAAGTCATTGCGACGCAGCCACGCGTCATGCGGGAGATTATCGATAGCGCAAGCATGAATCAATGTTTATCGGCCCGCTTATGCGCAGCGGAAGCACGCTGGTGCCGCTCCAATCAGTTGGGCTTCGCAGCCGTTTTCGCAGCGGCATTTTCAGCGTGCTGATCCGGCACCGGCTCGATCCGAACGATATTGTTGACCGGCAGGATCAGCGCGCGTTTGCTGGTGCGATCGTAGACAAACACGTAGTTGGAAACCGCACCGAGGTAAGTCCACGCGGCATCGTGTTCGAGTGCTGGAATGCCACCGGGATCGCTGCTCATCTGCACGTGCACCAGTGGCGCGTGGCCGTCAAGCACGTCTTGCACGCCGTGTTTGGCGTAATAACTCACGAACACCCAGCCGTAGAGAGCGATGATCAACAAATAGGAGCTCGCCGTGACCCATGGCGACGGCGTGTAAACCACACGTGCGCGCAAACGATTCTAGCGTGTATCGGGAGCCGCCGCGAGTTGCCGGCGTTTTTCGTCCTGCTTGCGACGCAGGTGCTGGTTGTGTTTGTCGAACAGCCAGATCATCGGAAAGGTCGACAACAACAGCAGCAAGGCGATCGGCTGCTGCAAACCGGCCACAAGGAAATCGGTGATCTGCGACAGCGTCAGCACCGGAATGCCGAAGCGTCGGTAAAAACTGTAGTTGTAGAAAATTCCGGCCAGCGCAACCAGGATATAACCCAGCGTGATCGCAACCGCCGGCTCGCGCCGCAAGGTTTTCAGCAGATGCGGCAACGCATTGAGCAACGTCGAGGTTTGCACGGCTGGCGCGCGATGCGCATCAACCGACGCCGGCGGCTCGATCCGCGCGACGCTCACGCCGGCGCTCCGATGCGTCGGCGCACGAACTCAGCCAACCGAAAAGCTCTCGCCGCAACCGCATTCGCCGACCACGTTCGGATTGTGGAAGACGAACATCGAATTGAGGCCCTGGCGCGCGAAATCGATCTCGGTGCCATCGACCAGCGGCAGGCTTTTCGCATCGACCACGACGGTGACGCCGTCTTGCTCGAACACGTGATCGTTCTCGGCAATGCTGTCGGTCAGGTCGACGGTATAGGCAAAACCCGAGCAGCCGGTTTTGCGCACACCGAATCGCACCGCGCGTGCGCTGCTCTGGCTGGCGAGAAAATTCTGCATGCGCTCGCGCGCCGCAACGGTGATTTGAATGGTCATGCGTTTACCCGTGTCTGATCGTGAATTCTAGCACCGGCGCGCCCATCACGCGCCCGCTCATCACGCCGTACCAGCAAGATGGCGACGCGCGCGCCGGGTTCAAGCGGCACGTTCGGGCCGCATCCGCGTGCATTCTCGAACGTTTATCGCCACGCTGCGTGGGGCGCCGTCTTCCGCTATCATCTTCGCCCTTTCATTCAAGCAATCACCTAGGAGTTTCGAGATGTCGGTAGTCAGCGTAAAACACGCATTGGCGGGCGGTGTAGCTGCCGATAAGGAAGTCACCGTACGTGGCTGGGTACGCACGCGACGCGATTCCAAGGCCGGACTCTCCTTCGTCAACGTCGGCGATGGATCGTGTTTCGATCCGATCCAGATCGTCGCGCCAGCCACGCTGGCGAATTACGCCGGCGAAGTAACGCGCCTGACCGCGGGCTGCGCCGTGATCGCCACCGGCATCCTCACGCCATCGCAAGGCAAGGGTCAGGCGTTTGAAATCCAGGCCAGCCGCATCGAGGTGATCGGCTGGGTCGACGATCCGGAAACCTACCCGATCCAGCCAAAAGCGCACACGATGGAATTCCTGCGCGAAGTCGCGCATCTGCGTCCGCGCACCAACACCTTCGGCGCGGTCGCACGCGTGCGCCACTGCATCGCGCAGGCGATCCATCGTTATTTCCACGAGCGCGATTTCTTCTGGATCAACACGCCGATCATCACTGCCTCGGATGCCGAGGGCGCCGGGCAGATGTTCCGCGTCTCCACGCTCGATCTCGCCAATATGCCGCGCGATGCCAAGGGCCAGATCGACTTCAGCAAGGATTTTTTCGGCCGCGAAACCTTTCTGACCGTTTCCGGCCAGCTCAATGTCGAGGCGTATTGCCTATCCTTAAGCAAGGTCTACACGTTCGGCCCGACCTTCCGCGCCGAGAATTCCAACACCACACGCCACCTCGCCGAGTTCTGGATGATCGAACCGGAGATCGCGTTCGCCGACCTCAACGACGATGCCGATCTCGCCGAGGATTTCCTCAAGTACATCTTCAAGGCGGTGCTCGACGAGCGCGGCGACGACATGCGCTTTTTCGTCGAGCGCCAGGAGAAGACCGCGATCAGTCGACTCGAAACCTTCATCGCGGCGCCATTCGAACGCATCGACTACGGCGAGGCGATCAAGATCCTGCAGAAGTCCGGCAAGAAATTCGATTACCCGGTCGAATGGGGCCTGGATCTGCAAACCGAACACGAACGTTACTTGGTCGAAAACCACGTCGGTCGCCCGGTCGTGGTGATGAATTATCCCGAGCACATCAAGGCGTTCTACATGCGCCTGAACGACGATGGCAAAACCGTCGCGGCGATGGATGTACTCGCGCCCGGCATCGGCGAAATCATCGGCGGCGCGCAGCGCGAAGAACGCCTCGACGTGCTCGACGCGCGCATGACGCAGTTCAACCTCGATCCCGCGCATTACCAGTGGTATCGCGATCTGCGTCGCTACGGCACCGTGCCACACGCGGGTTTCGGCCTCGGTTTCGAGCGGCTCGTCG
>JANXUW010000250.1 GCA_025351985.1 Pseudolysobacter sp. | reverse complement strand
ACCGCGATCCCGTCGCTGAAACGCACCGAATCGTGGACCGCCAATCTCATCGCCACGGCACTCTGCGTGACCGGCTGGGGGTATTTCCTGTATCAGGGCGTGATCGATCCGCTCGGCGGCATCAACACCTTGTGGCCGCTGTTCGGCATCTCGAACCAGATGCTCGCGGGTATCGCCTTAACCTTCGCCACCGTGGTGCTGATCAAGATGAAGCGCGACCGTTACATCTGGGTCACGCTGGTGCCGACAGCGTGGCTGCTGATCTGCACGCTGACCGCCGGCTGGCTGAAGATTTTCAGCGAGGATGCAAAGATCGGTTTCCTCGCGCATGCGCACAAGTTCGGCGACGCCATCGCTGTCGGAAAAGTGCTGGCGCCGGCCAAGACCATCGAAGACATGCAGCGCGTGGTGTTCAACGATTATGTCGATACCACGCTGTGCGCGTTGTTCATGGCAGTCGCGGTTTCGACCATCGTGTTCGGCCTGCTCGCGGCGATCAAGGCGCGTCGCGAAACGCGTCCGACTGCGGCCGAAACACCGTACGTGGCGATGGCCGCACAACACTGACATGGCGATCGATACACGCATCGTCACGCCATTCCCCGCGCCTGCGTTGCGGGGTTGGCGCGCGCACCTGCAACACGCCTGGCGCAAGTCGGTGCAGGTCGCGCGCCTGTGCATCGGCGTGCCGGATTACGACGTGTATGTCGCGCATCGGCGCATCAATCATCCGAACGAGCCAGTGATGAGCTACCCCGAATTTTTCAACGAACGCCAGGCCGCGCGTTACGGCAAGGGCCGCTCGCGCTGCTGCTGATTGGCGGTTTCTGTTGCATCGCCATGACACGCTCGTGTCATCATATGCAATGCCCGAATCGACCTCGACACCACCACCGCTGACACGCCTGATCGCAGCGCTGGTCTGGCCACTGCAACGCCTGCGCAAATTTGTCACGCAGCGTATCGAAAACGAACTTCGCCTCGAAATTTCCGCCCTGCATCATGCCCTCGATGCGTTGCAGAAAAATCTCGATGCGCTGGAGAATTCGTCACACGAAAAAATCCGCGCGCTGGAAATCATCGCCGCCGGCAGTCGTGCGTGGCAGACGCCCGCGCATATAGCAAACACTCCGCCGCACTTCACGATTATTCTAGCGACGCGCAATCGCGCCGCGCTGATCGAGGATGCGATTCAAAGCGTGCTCGCGCAAACCTGGGCTGACTTGGAGCTGCTGATCATCGACGATGGCAGCGACGACGATACGCAGTCACGTCTGCAACACCATCTGCTTGATCCGCGCATCCGTTATCACCGTCGCGATGCGGCGGGTGTCGCAGCGGCACGCAACCACGGCCTGATGCTGGCGCAAGGTCAACTCATCGCGTATCTCGATTCCGACAACGCGTGGTTCCCCAACTTTCTCGCCGGCATGCAGGCCGAGTTCGCTGCCGATGCCGCACTCGATAGCGCATACGCCGTCGCCTTGAGCGACACCGCAAACCATGCGCGATCGCAGATTCTCTGGCGTGCTTTCGATGCCGCGGAACTGAGTCGCGGCAACTACATCGACCTCAATATATTCGTGCACCGGCGCGAACTCGTGCAACGCCATGGCGGCTTCGACGAAACGCTGACGCGACTCAGCGACTGGGATTTGATCCTGCGCTACACACGCGACGAAACCTGCCGACGCGTGGCCGTGGCCGGCGTGCATTATCGCTCGCGCGTGGCTGGACGCATTTCGGATACACGCAGTTTTGGCGACAACTGCTTTCGCATCCGGCGCAAACAATGCACGCCGCCGCAACGTCCGCGTCCGCTCAAGGTGCTGTACGCGATCTGGCATTATCCGCAGCTCAGCGAAACCTATATCGAAACCGAAATCCGCGCGATGCTGCGCCTCGGCGTGCAGATCGAAGTCTGGTCGAGTGACGATGTCGCCGTGCCTTATTTGCCTGCGGTGCCGGTGCGCCGTGGCAGCCTGCAGGATGCCATTGCCGAGTTTCAGCCGGACATCATGCACGTGCACTGGATTACCAGCGCATCGAGTTATGCGGCCGTTGCCGCGACAGCGGGATTGCCGGTGACCGTGCGGGCGCACGGCTTCGAGGTCAACCCGCAGACGTTGGCGGAGTTGCTCGATCATCGCGCGTTGCGCCGCCTTTTTCTGTTTCCGCAGCAAAGCGCGCTGACGGCTGCAACAGATCCGCGCATTACTTTCATGAAATCCGCATTCGACACCGAGTTGTTCATGCCGGCGAAAAAAAATCGCCGTTTGGTGTTGCGTACCGTTGCGGCTATTCCATCCAAGGATATCGCGCTGTTTCTCGCCGCGGCAAAACGCTTCCCGGACTACCGTTTTGTCTTGATCGCGTGCACGGTATTCAAGCGCGAAGACTATGTCGACGAAATCATCAAGCTCAAGGCGGATCTCGATTCGCCGGCGGAACTGCATTTCGATATTCCGCACGCACGCACCGCTGAATTCACACGCGAAGCCGCAATTTTCCTGCACACTGCGATCGGCGCGAACGCGCCCGGTCACGCGCCCATCGGCATGCCGATTTCGATCGCCGAAGCAATGGCGACCGGTGCCTATGTGATCGCGCGCGACGATCCGGCACTGCGCGACTACATCGTCGACGCTGACGATGTTTATGCCGATATCGACCACGCCTGTGCACTGATTGCCGCCACGCAATCGTGGGACGAAACGCGCTGGCGCGCGGCGGAAATTCGCTCGATCGATCGCGCTTTTCTCGAACACGCCGACGATGTGGTGTTGCAGCCGCTGCACGATTGCTGGCTGCAGTTACAACACGAGCGTACGTGTTCCGAACACGCACAAATCCGATGAGCCGCACCTCACGTTTGTTCCTGCTGATGGATGCGTTGCGCGCGCATCGTCGGCCCGTTACCGCGGCGCATCTGGCGAATGAACTCGCAGTCTCGGTGCGCACGATTTATCGCGATGTGCAGACGTTGATCGAGCTCGGCGCGCCGCTCGATGGCGAAGCCGGACTCGGTTATGTGCTGCGCGCGGGATTTTTTCTGCCGCCGCTGATGTTTGCCGAGGATGAGATCGAAGCGCTGATCCTCGGCGCGCGCTGGGTGCAGCAGCAAGGCGACGTGGCGCTCGCGAAAGCGGCCGCGGCGGCGCTGGCGAAGATCGCTACCGCCACACCAAAAGACCTGCGCGACAAGATGGCCGAATCGACACTGTGGGTGCCGTCGTACGCCGCAAAACCGTCCAACGAAACCGCGCTCGGTTTCATTCGCGCCGCGATCCGTTACGAACACAAACTGCTGATCGACTACACCGACGAAAGCGGCGCGTGCACGCAGCGATTGATCTGGCCGATCGCGCTGGCGTTTTTCGAGCGCAAGCGTGTCGTCGCGGGCTGGTGCGAATTGCGCAGCGGATTCCGCCATTTCCGGACCGACCGGATTGCCGCATCCGCACCGATTGC